>CAZSZQ010000092.1:0-13343 GCA_964610475.1 uncultured Desulfatiglans sp. | reverse complement strand
AGTTATCCCCTGAACGAAGCAATGGGCAGAAAATCGATATGAAAATAAAGAGCAGGAATGAAGCAAGGGGGATGATTCAGCATCAACCCCCTGATTTGGAATATTACATCAGGCCGAGCCTGAATTTTAAAGAATTAAGTGTGTTTTTCATAAGCATTGTAATGGTCATTGGCCCCACTCCGCCCGGCACCGGGGTTATATAGCCAGCAATCTCTTTTGCAGCTTCAAAATCAACATCGCCTCTGAGCACTGCCACCTTTTCACCTGTTTTCTCACTCACCTTTTCGCCCACACGATTCACACCGACATCTATTACGCAGGCACCGGGCTTGATCCACTCCGGCTTCACAAGACCGGGAACACCTGCCGCAACAATCAGGATATCTGCCCTTTTGCAGTGTGCAGCAAGATCCTTTGTCCTTGTATGAACTATTGTAACAGTTGAATCAGCCCCCTTCCCCTTCTGTACCATCATATTGGCGATCGGTTTTCCAACAATATTAGATCTTCCTACCACAACAACCTCTGCTCCGCTGGTTTCTACCCCGGCCCTGACTATCATTTCCTGGATGCCGGCAGGTGTACAGGGTGGAAACTTGACTTCAGAACCGCCGATCATTAGGCGTCCGACGTTAACAGGATGAAAGCCGTCTACATCCTTATCCGGATCAATGGCATTTAAAACCTTTTTTTCATCAATATGCTTTGGAAGGGGCAGTTGAACAAGAATACCGTGGATAGAATCATCCTTGTTATACTTATCAATAAGCGCAAGAAGACCGGCTTCGGATAAATCTACCTTTTGATTATCCTGAATTTCTTTAAAACCCAGGCGATGAGCGGTTTTTATTTTGAGCGTAACATAGGAAATAGAGGCCGGGTTCTCACCAACCAGAATTGTTACAAGTCCGGGAACTTTACCGTGGGATGCCTTGATTGATTTTACCTCCTCCTCAATTTCTTTGAGTATATCTTCCCTGATATCTGTTCCTTTTATAAGTTTTGCAGTCATATTTTCTCCTTTACTGATATTTAATTGCCTTATGGGCTGATTTTAAAAATGAATTTTAAACAAAACAGCCAAGTAATATAAACCTATATATTACACGCCTGGCCGGAATATCAAGCATTATAAGTAAATGACCTATTATGAATCTGATGCTTCCTTTTCCCCGGCTGCCAACATTTTATCAAACTTCTCTATAATATTATCAATTCTCCATGCATACACTTTAAATGGTGAAGGGTTATCCGATGACAGGCCTGTATAGTCATCCTCTTTTTTTGGAAAGATTGTCAGAATGTGTTCATTTTTATCCTTCACCCTGATCACATATACCGGGTCACCCGGCGCCCTGTTGTCAGGCTCATAGATATAACCCGAACATTTGATTTTCAGGATATCATCGAGAACTGAAGATATCTCCGAGTTGTCTATCAATTTCCCTCCTCCGGTTTCCCACTGATATCCTGTACTTTGACTGTCACCCTTATCACTGGGCAGGATCGACCTGATAAATGCCCATTCCTCTCCATCTTTTAACAGATGAATAGACTCTGTCTCCTGACCATTAAAAAATAAGACATTTTTATCCCTGATATCGTCAATGCCGGTTTTGAAAATATCTCTTAAGTTTTCACGTGCTTGATATACTCTGTAATCATCTTCAAGTTTTATAAATGTATGATTGTGAACATTAGATTCATGCCCTATTTCAACCACTCTTTCATTAGTATTTCCTGATAGGGCCTTTACGATAAGCCGGTTTTTTTCATCAAGTCCGTATCGCATATAATCTTTTGAATCGCTTGCAACTGTCATAAGGACAGGTTTGACAAGAAAATCAATCATTTTTTCCACTTTTTCAGTATCAGCAAGAAACTTCTCCTGGCCTGCAAACCATTTATCCTTATCCTTAATCAGGTTGATTTCCTTGCCATCTCCCTGTATGAGGATTCCTGATATGTTCTCAGATTCAAGTATCCTTACTTCGGGGATCTCATACTGGATCCTGTTTTCTTTCCTTAAAGCTATATATGATACGAGTGCAGCGATAACTAAAAAGAGTATTATATATTCTTTCTTTATTTTCATGCCTGACCCCTATTTTTTTTAAACAGCTCCTGAATAGCCAACCTTCTTCTGTGACGTAACAGCCATACGCACAATCCGAAGATAACAACGATTACCGGTAATCCGGCAATATTGAAATATTTTATAAAGGATTTTGTCTCTGCTGATGTAAGTGAAAGCGGGTTCAGATTCCCTGTTTTTCCTCTCATCACGGCTGTTTCTTCACGCCCGTTAAGGTAATCAATTATGTTCATAATAAAAATTGAATTTGGGTTATCTCCTTCAGGGCTTATGACATTATTTTTTAATACATCGGATGTGCCTATTAAAAATATTTTTCCCGGCTTACCACTGTCTATCTTTTTTTCTTCAGATTTAATCCGGTCAGGTTCAATAGCAGGTTTATCTTTTTCTTTCAGATCACCTTCTTCTTCATCCTTTCCCTCATTCTTAATTACTCTCCGTGGAATAGGTTTATCAGCAAAATAGCTTGTAAAGGCTCCTTCTATAGTATAGGCCAAAGGTATGCTCATCTGCTGGGAGCCGGGTCCCGGGGGCTGCATCATCATGGGATTGAGGCTGAGAGGCTCTTTCATCTCCCATGATCTTTCTGATGATGAAAAAAGTTTATGCGGAGTCAAACCCTTTTCCATTACTTTTTTTTCATCCAGCTCCACAGGTGAACTCATCGGAACAAACAGCCCCCTGATATTTTTCATAAAGGGCGTCTCCTTATTGATAAGCTCGTCCCTGATCTGGGCAACATAGTATACCGGCTGTTCACCTCCGCCATATTCCTCCGGAAGCTGGGCCTTGTAACAATCCTCATCAAGTACTATAGATTTTTTAATATTTACCCCCCAGTGGTTTAAAAGCTTGTCAAGTCCTGTCTGAGTTTCCTTGTACTGCCCTCCGCCTCCTTCTTGTGAGGGGACCTCTTCAAATGAATCCAGAAAAAAGGCTATACTCTTCCCCTTCATAAGAAACTGGTCTATCTGGAACAATTCATACTCATTAAAGGATTGCTTCGGACCTGCGACCATAAGACAGTTAAAGCCATCCAACAGGTCATTGTCAGCAAGCCTGACCTCATTTATAGAATAGGTCTTTGAGGCCATTTCATTAAAACGCGATATACTTCCCTCGCTTGGCATTCCGGGTATATTATATTCTCTACCCAAAAGATTTATGCATCCATGATCTGCAAGATAACCGATATTTTCATTTATACCTATAAGAGACTCCATGCTCTTCTGAACAGTCTCTTCGATTTCTTCCATATCAGCAAGTTGATATATAGTATTCATCTGCTGGGCGCCCAGCACAGGTATCTGGAGTCTTTCGAGCAGAGGAATTTCAAGAGCATTTCCATCGTATTCAATAATAATGCCTATAGAGCCCTGCCCGGGTTGAATCGACCTTTCGGGAACCGCAGGCCATTGAAGGGTTGTGACACTGTATTTTTTGACCTCATCCTCAAGGAGAAGGTCTTTTGATGGGTCAAGCACAATATACTCAATTTTACCGAAACTCTTTTTATTAAGCCTGTCAGCCGTTTCTTTGAGTATTTCAGGGATTTCTGAAAAGCCTTCCAGCCCCATTAAGGGAGCAACCTTTTCCAGAGAAGAAGATAAAAACAGTTTGAGCTTAATATTTTCCTTGAGCTTCTGGAATGTGCTTATTTTGTTATTCAGCTTTTGTATGGAAGTGGTAAGCTGATACTCCAGCCTGTCCGAAGAAGAGATTGCCGGTATCCTTTCTATCATATCGCCATGAATCACTGCGAGACCCATATAGGCCATTTTAAATTTAAATTCATCCTGGTCAAGTACCTGAAGCTGTATAGGCCTGATACCAAAACTCTCTGCAAGTTCCTGGTTTTTTCTAACCCCATCATTAACAGGCCCATCCTGGGGACTTACATCGTAAAATCTGTAATTAAAATATTTATTTCCGGATAATGAATACTCCTCGAGCAGATCATGTAGATATTTTTCTATATTATTATAGGGCGCTGGCAGGTTCTTTGTAAAAAAGACATAAATTGTAAGGGGGTCTTCAAGTGTTGATACTACTTTTTTACTCACATCAGAAAGGGAGTAGACCTTGTTTGAAGAAAGGTCAATCCTTAAAAATGATGTAACCCCGGCCACATTCAGAAGAATAATCACGATTAAATAAATAAAAAATTTTATAATTTCGCCTGACCTTTTGTATGATTTCATAGATTCCCTCCTTAATTCTTTCTCTGTATTACCAGGTTGGCGCAATACAGTCCTATGAAACTCATACTAAAAAAATATAGGAAATCTCTGGAATCGATTATGCCTTTGGAGATATTCTGGAAATGATAATTCGCACCGAGGTATTCCATGAATGAAACGATACTGCCCGGTGCAAAAAAAAGCATCCTGTCAACAAGTGTAAGAGCAAAACAGATAGCCATCCCCATTATAAAAGCAATAATCTGATTTCTTGTAAGAGAGGAAGAAAAGAGACCGACAGCAGAAAAGGTGGCGCCTAGAAGCAATGTCCCTATATATCCGCCAATAACCGGGCCCCAGTCAAGCTGCCCCAGGAATGATATAAATACAGGATAAGATAATGTCGGCACCAGCATTACCCCGATAAAAACTACCGATGCCATGAACTTGCCAAGTACCACATCGATAAAAGTTACAGGCATTGTGAGAAGGATTTCATAGGACCCAACACTCAACTCCTCGGAAAAAAGCCGCATTGTTATCGCGGGAACAATAAATGCAAATATAAAGGGTAAAAGATTGAAAAAATTTCGCATATCCGCCTGGCTGTATATAAAAAAGGTTGAAAAGAAAAACCACCCTGTCACCAGAAGAAAAACAGATATAACAATATAGGCTATGGGTGAAACAAAATAGGCCTTAAATTCCTTTTTAAAAATATTGTAGCATTGACTCATCTCAGTTCTCCATGGTTATGTCTCTGAATACTTTTTCAAGGGTCTGGGCCTCATGATTAAATTCCATGATAACCCACTCCTGCTGTTTAATGCTTTTATATATCTCCTCGCGAAGGTCATTATCTGCCCCGCAGCACAGAGTAACTCTGGTGGTTTCACCATCGCCTCCGCCTTCTTTGATTTTTTCAACACCCTCGACTGAACCAAAAACCTTTTTTATATCATCCAAAGAGGCATATTTGAGTGATATGTTTATTCGAAATTCTTTACTCATACTGTCTTTAAGGACTTCTATGCTTTCATCCGCAGCAATCCTTCCCCTGTTAATTATTATTATCCGGTCACAGGTAGCTTCAGCCTCACTTAAAATATGTGTTGAAAGAATTACTGTTTTTTCCCTTCCTATCTCCCTGATGATATCGCGTATTTCAACAATCTGGTTTGGATCCAGCCCGGATGTGGGTTCATCAAGTATAAGAATTTCCGGATCATTCATCATGGCATGTGCAAGCCCCACCCTTTGCTTGTATCCCTTTGACAATGTACCTATGGGTTTGTGCATTGCCTCATTGATACCGCAAAGATCAGCAACCTGTTTCAGTCTTGAATCGATCTTATTTTTTTCTATGTTCCGTATTCCGGCCACATACCTGAGATAATCATAGGCAAGCATTTCATTGTAAAGTGGCGCTGACTCAGGAAGATACCCAATGAGCCTTTTTATCTCAAGGGAATTTTCGTCAATGCTGTAATCCTTGATCCTGATATTGCCGGAAGATGGCCTTAGAAATCCGGTTAGCATTCTCAGTGTCGTTGTTTTACCGGCGCCATTAGGCCCCAGCAATCCCACTATTTCTCCCTTTTTTATATCAAGGTCGATATGGTCTACGGCGCATTGATTACCGTAAAATTTTGTTAATCCTTCAGCATGGATCATATAACTCTCCTTACTAATAATCTTTATCTATTACAAGAGGTTACCTTTGATAAACGCCTGATAAAAGGTATTAATCAATTATTTGTTTACAGGGATAATCATTTAAAATAACATTTTTTATAGACAGAATATACTTCCTTTTGTTCCCTGATTCTCCTTAATTTTATTTAGGAGCCTCTCATGAATATTATCAAAGGCCCCATTTGACATAATAAGGACAACATCCCCGGGAAGAATATTTTGCATAAGCATCTCTAACAGTTTTTCTGTGGTTTCACAATAAAATGCCTTAAAACCTCTCTCTTTTAACGCATGTACGAGCGCTACAGATGAAAATCTGTCATCCCTGGGAACCTTTTCCATCATTGGCGGTTCAGGGATAAATATCAGGTCAGCCAGATCAAATGAGCGGCTGTAAAGTTCCTGAAAAACACCTCTACGGCTTGAGTTTGATCTGGGTTCAAATACTGCAATGATGCGTTTTCCGTTGTACCTGCCTTTTACCGCTTCTATTGTTTTCTCTACCGCGGTTGGGTGATGAGCAAAATCATCGAGAACAAGGATGCCATTTACTTCTCCCCTAACCTCCTGTCTCCTTTTAACACCCTTGAAGGATTTGACTGCTGCAGGGAGTTTTTCTGGCATGATCCCGATGATATCAGTCAGGGCAACAGCAGACATGATATTTGATATATTATGTCTGCCGTATAATGGACTTATAAAAGAGACATAATCCTTCCCATCTTTTAGTATTCTCACATGCGTACCCTCTTTTTCATCCTTCATTTCCGCGGCCCGGAAAAATGCAGCTTCATTAAAACCGTATGTAATGACACTGCATTTTGCCCTCTTTGCCTCGTCACATACTATGGGATCATCAATATTTACTATCAGTGACCCGTGTGGAGGGATTATTTCTATCAACTTACGGAAACTGGAAATTACATGGTCAAGATCACGGTATATATCTGCATGATCAAATTCAATACTTGTAATAATTGCAATCAGGGGCGAATAGTGTAAAAATTTTGGGCCCTTGTCAAAAAAAGCCGTATCATACTCATCACCTTCAATTACAAAGTAACTTTTATTTCCCAGTTTGAAACTGCTTTTATAATTATTAAGAATTCCCCCTACCATAAAACCAGGTTCAAGCCCTGCCTGCTCAAGGAGCCATGCACACAGGGCAGTAGTAGTGGTTTTCCCGTGGGTGCCTGCGATTACAACTGATTTTCTGTCCTGAATGGCAAATACCCTTAGGGCCTGAGGTAATGATAGATAATTCACCTCCAGCTCAGACAGACGGACAGCCTCAGGATTCTGTCTTGTGATCACGTTCCCGACTATTACAAGATCAGGCTGCGGATCAAGGTTATCGCATGAATACCCTTTTCTTATCTCTATACCCATCGCCTCCAGAAGAGTGCTCATGGGTGGATATACGTTCTGATCAGATCCCGTTACATGGTATCCCCTGGTTTTAAGTATCCCTGCAAGTGAGGCCATGGCAGTCCCGCAAATCCCCATCAGATGAACATGCTTTAACTTTGCTGGAACAGTATTCAGTTCTTCTTTTAAGCCGTTTTTTACCTCTGATATATTTCTATTGTCTTTCATAAAAATCTATTGCCTTTTTATAAATTAATATCTATATTGTAAAATTCATATTCAATATTAGGAGTCATACAATGTCAAGAGTTTGTGATATTTGCGGAAAAGGACCGCAGATTGGATATAGTGTAAGTCATGCTCATAATAAAACAAAAAAGCGATGGTATCCAAATCTGCAGAAGGTAAAAACTATTCAAAACGGCCAGACAAAAAGAGTCAAGGTCTGTACAGGCTGTCTTCGATCAGGACGGGCAACCAAATATTAGAAACCCGCACATATCACATTGTTTCTGTATCGATATAGTCTGTTGATTTACAGCTTTAAAAAGGAAAGGGAGCGGCATAGATATCTATACCCTTTCCACAATTAAAACATTTTCAACCCTTTTAATCGCTCCCATTATTTCTTCAAGCTGTTTGTAACTTTCAACCTCTATTGTAAAGAGGGAAACTCCTTTTTTATCCAGAGTCGTCTTTACCTCCGCATGAATAATATTGGCTTCTTTTTTTGCCATTATTGAACTGATGTCTGCAAGAATTCCCTTCCTGTCCACTGAGGTCACTTTTATCCGTGTGATATATACATCTTCATCAGACGGATTCCACTGCACCTCTACAAGCCGTTCCTGATCAGAATCGAGGATATGGCTGCAGTTGTATTTATGTATCGTTACACCGCGCCCCCTCGTAATAAAACCCAGTACGTGTTCACCGGGCAAAGGATGGCAACAGTTAGCGAACCTGACAAGCATATCTTCAATACCCTTAACACTTATGCCTTTGCTGCTTTTTTTCCTTGTTATCTTTGATACTACTTTTTGGACAATATTTAACGGTACTTCCTTCTCAATGCCAAGCTTTGCCTTAAGCCTGGCAATTACCTGATTTGCAGAGATCTTTCCATAACCTAAGTTGGCAAACAGATCCTCCTGGGTCTGAAAGGACATATCTTTGGCAACATCAGCCAGATCTTTATTTTTTGCAATATTGGAGATATTAAGATGTGACTGTTCAAGGCTTTTCTCCAGGATATTTTTACCAATAATTATGCTTTCATCCCTTTCCTCTATTTTTATCCATTGCCTTATCCTTGATTTGGCCTTTGTAGTTTTTACAAAATCAAGCCAGTCCTTTCTGGGATGCTGCCTGTTAGAGGTAATTATCTCAACTATATCACCATTCTTTAAGATATATTTCAGGGGAACCACCCTGCCGTTTATCTTTGCCCCTGTGCATTTCTCTCCTATTTCAGAGTGAATGCTGTAGGCAAAATCGACAGGTGTCGCCCCTTTTGGAAACGCCTTCACATCCCCCTTGGGTGTAAATACATACACATCGTCAGGGAACAGGTCCATCTGTACCATCTCCATGAATTCCTTTGGATCATGGAGATTTTTCTGCCATTCAAGAAGCTGCCTCAGCCAGGCAAACTGCTTTTGATCAGATCCGCCATCTTTTATCCCTTCCTTGTATTTCCAGTGTGCTGCAATACCCTCTTCAGCCACCTTGTCCATCTCCCATGTTCTGATCTGCACCTCCATACGCTGTGCATACGGGCCGATAACAGAGGTATGAAGGGACTGGTACATGTTGGCTTTTGGCAGTGATATATAATCCTTGAATTTACCAGGTATAGGTTTCCATGCTGAATGGATAAGCCCCAGAACCTCATAGCACTCCTTTAATGTGTTTACTATAACCCTGAAAGCAACCACATCATATACCTGGTCTACACTTAAGTTTTGATCCTTCATCTTCTGATAGATACTGTAAAAATGTTTATGCCTTCCCTTTATAACGGCCTCAATCCCATACTCCTTTACCTTCTGACCGATAAGCTCCTTGACCTCCTGGATAAACTGTTCCCTGGCCCCGCGTCTTTCGGCAATACCGGATTTTATCTGATTGTATATTTCCGGCTCAAGGTAATACAGGCAGAGATCCTCAAAACTCGATTTAAGCCAGTATATGCCCATCCTGCCTGCAAGAGGGGCATAAATGTCCATCGTCTCTCTTGCTATTATTGTCTGTTTTTCAGGGGTATGAAAACCCAGTGTCCTCATATTATGAAGACGGTCCGCAAGTTTAACCATTATGACCCTGATATCGGTAGTCATGGCCAGGATCATCTTTCTGATGTTTTCTGCCTGACGTTCTTCAGTGCTGCTGAACTGGATCTTGCTGATCTTTGTAACCCCGTCAACAATATTTGCGGCCTCTTTTCCAAAAAGCCTTTCAATTTCAGAAAGTTCTGCATCGGTATCTTCAATTGTATCATGGAGAAGGCCGGCTACTATGCTTACAGCATCCATCTTCATCTCTGTCAGGAGGAATGCCACTTCAAGGGGATGTGAAAGATAAGGAACTCCCGAAAGTCTTACCTGACCCTGATGAACCTTGGCAGAATATACATATGCCTTTTCAACAAGGCTTATATCAGCCTTAGTGTTGTAACTTAAGAGTCTTGAGGTAATATCATTCAGCCGTATCATCGGTTACTGTCCCAGCATATCAGCCCATAAGTTTTCGAACTTCTTCGATTAGCACCTCTGCCAGTTTATCTTCCGGGAGTTTTTCTATAACCTCCCCCTTTTTAAACAGGACACCCTTTCCACGGGCCCCCGCAATCCCTATATCTGCCTCTCTCGCCTCTCCGGGACCATTCACCACACACCCCATAATAGCCACTTTTAAGGGGGAAACAATATCGGATAATTCCTTTTCCACCTTTTCCACAATACCAAACAGATCTATTTCGCACCTGCCGCAGGTCGGGCAGGATATGATCTCTATGCCCCTGTGCCTCAGATCAATGGCCCTTAAAATTTCATAGGCAACCTTTACCTCCTCTACAGGATCCCTTGAAAGGGATACCCTCATGGTATCGCCTATACCTTTAAAAAGCAGTGCACCAATACCAATGGAATTCTTCACAGTACCTGATATCAATGTTCCTGCCTCTGTAATACCTAGATGAAAGGGGTAATCGGTCCTCACAGCCAGCATCTCATAAGCCCTGATACTGTGAATGACATTTGATGATTTAAGGGAGATTTTTATATTGCGGTAATCAAGCTCTTCAAACAGGGCAATATGTTCAAGTGCGCTTTCAACCATTGCCTCGGGTGTGGGGTGTCCGTATTTCTCCAGAAGATGCTTTGAGACAGAGCCGCTGTTTACACCTATCCTTATACATGTATTATATTTTTCCGCCTCACGGGCTACCCTTTCAACACCTTCCCTTCCGCCTATGTTACCGGGGTTGATCCTGATACCGTCTGCACCACCCTTTATGGTGGCGATAGCAAGACGGTAATCAAAATGTATATCAGCTATCAGAGGGACATCCACATTGGCCTTTATTTCAGCAAAAGCTGCGGCTGCTTCTTCATCAGGTATGGCTATCCTAACTATCTCACACCCGGCGTTTTTAAGGGCATTAACCTGATTTATAGTAGCATTCACATCCCTTGTATCTGTATTTGTCATGGATTGAACCGATACAGGGGCATCCCCGCCAATAGGAAACCCGCCAAGTGATACCTGCCTGCTCTTTCTTCTTTTTTCAAGTTCAACAGTCACTTTATCTACCCTGTTTATGTTAATGGTAACAGCATAAATTTTACACAGGGTTTATGTCAATTAAATAGTCGGTCTGTTTTTTATTTTATCAATCCTGAAGTGATTATTATAAACGTTATTTTAGTGTTTATATTATTCTTGTTATCATTACACAGGCAAAGCCAAGAACATCTTGATATACAGAGATTAAGACTAGGGTTGACATTACTGCATTTCATGAGTTATTTAATATCTAAAGAGCATAAAACTCTCGCTTATTTAAAGAGCGTTTTACTCTTTTATTTTAGAAAAGCATAAAATCATGGCTGTCCCCATTCTTCCTCCGATATGGTTTGGAAATATTTTTAAAGAAATGAAGAGCGCCGGAACCAAAGATTATATATGGTAATGCAGTTTCTTAATAGAAACTTACTGGAATAACTTGATATATATCGATTATTTTCATATGATTTAAATTATTGAATATTTTTATATATGGCTTATATAACACTTATAGAAAATCATTATGTCAAAATCTCCTGAAAACAAAAAAATGATTCCCAGTCAAATACTTGGATTATTCCGGGAATATGATCCTGGATCTATTGATATTGAATTACATCAGGATCTCATAATAGGAAGAATTGCTGAGATGGGGTCATGGCATTCTATGAAATGGCTCCTTAAAACCTATTCAAAGGATCAGATTTTATCCTTTCTTAATAAAAAAGGAAAACAGACCCTCCCTCTTCGCGAGCTCAATTACTGGCTATTGATGGTGGGGATATCATCTGAGGAAAGAGAGCAGATAATCAATAATACAAGTGAATCGAATCATGTCTGGAATAATCGATATACATTTTGAAATTTTAAATAATGATCAGGCAACTCTGCTTAATAAATTGATAAATGCATTGATGAATTCTGATTACTACCTTGCAGGAGGCACTGCACTTGCACTTAAGCTGGGACATAGGCTTTCAAAAGATTTTGACTGGTTTATTAACAGGCTTGGTGACCCGGAAGCCCTTTTCAGAAGGTTGAGATCGGCTGATATTTCATTTACAGTACTTTCCACTGCCTATGAAACAGTCTACCTTAACATAAATTCTTTCCAGGTGAGTTTTATTGGCTATGATTACCCTTTGCTGGAACTGCCACGGATTACATCTGCAAAATATCCATTCCGGATCGCCGGATTTGATGATATCGCATGTATGAAGCTTTCCGCAATCGCTTCAAGGGGCTCAAGAAAAGACTTTGTTGATCTCTATTATCTTATAAAAAAATTTAAACCGCTTGAAGCCTATCTCAAGCTTTATATAAAGAAATATAAAAACAGGGATATCGGTCATGTAATAAGAAGTCTGGCCTATTTCAAGGATGCAGAATCAGAACCTGAATTAAATTTTATAACGCCATTTGACTGGGTAAAAATGAAGGCTGATTTTGAAGACTGGATAAAAATGTTAAGCACTACTAATTTCCTTTAAACCCAGGATCAAAAAAAGATGATACGAAGATATTGGTATCAATTACTGTTCTGATCCTTTATTCGCCCGTACATCACGAATAATATCTTCAATATCTTCTTGACCAAAACCCTTTGACTTAATTTTACCGCCTATCCTTTGTAAAAGTTATTGAATGCTTTACAAAATCTAAAAAACCAACTATTTTACCCTCCTTGCAAATGCCGGATTTTATATATACCGGTAAAATACCGGAATATTTCCGCTGGTTTTAAGGAAAAAATCCTGGTTCAAAGGAGAAACACATGTCGGCTTCAAAGAAGATACAGGCCTCGATAAAACAGGCCTCCTGGATAAGAAAGATGTTTGAAGAAGGGGCAAGCCGAAAGGCCATTTACGGTGCAGAAAAGGTCTTTGACTTCAGTATAGGAAACCCCAACCTTGAACCTCCTGCAGAATTTAAAGAAATCCTTAAGGAACTCGTTAATGACTCCTGCAAGGGGCAGCACTGCTATATGTCAAACGCCGGTTATGAGGATACCAGAAATGCAGTTGCTGAATACCTCTCCGCACATCACAAAAAGAGATTCTCCCGTGATGATATAGTGATGACAGTGGGTGCAGGCGGTGCACTCAATATAATACTCAAGGCCATCCTTGATCCGGGAGATGAGGTAATAATCCCCATTCCGTGTTTTATGGAATACAGGTTTTATGTTGATAACCACCAGGGCATTCCAAAGTTTA
>CAZSZQ010000091.1:0-13364 GCA_964610475.1 uncultured Desulfatiglans sp. | reverse complement strand
CGTGAAGGAGGCCGTACAGTAGGCGCCGGCGTTATCAGTGAAATCATCGAATAGAGAAACATAATTTTTCTGGGAGCCTTTCAAGGGAGAAATATAAATGAGAGATATAATCACATTGTCCTGTGAGCAGTGTAAAAACAAAAATTATACAACGACAAAAAATAAAAAAAAGACACCGGATAAACTAAGTTTAAAAAAATACTGTGCTTTCTGCAGGTCTCATACTAATCATAAGGAGACAAAATAGTCGATTTAGGGTTACATAGATCTAATCTTTAACCGGATATTTTAAAGTTAAAACATAATAAATAGGAACACATAACAGCTTATACCCTGAGTTCAATATAGTGAATACACAGGCCAGTAGCTCTAACGGCTAGAGCACCGGACTCCAAATCCGGGTGATGGGGGTTCAAATCCCTCCTGGCCTGCCATTTTTGTTTATTTATTAAGAATATTTTATCCCTTGTTGGTACAAAATGAACGCGAACCAGAAATTTTATAAAAAAGGTGAAAAGAAGACGATAGAAGACATGACCGATAATGATTCAAAATCAGCTGGTTATGATGAGGACTCAAGAGATAAAAAGAAAGGTCAGTCATTGTCGTTGAAAAAGACATCTGAAAACAAGACTAAAAAACAATCGCCGAGATATAATTTTTTAAATACGGCTGTCCAGTTTTTCAAAGATGCGAGAACTGAACTTAAAAAAGTAAAATGGCCAACTAAAAAGGAATTGATGGCATCTACAACAATGGTGATAATACTGGTTTTAATAGTAGCCTTATATTTGGGTATAGTAGATATCGGCCTTATGAATATTATTAATAGAATAGTAGATTAACCTCAGAGAAATTATATGAACGAAGAAAAGAATGCAGGATTAAAATGGTATATTGTTCATACCTATTCAGGATTTGAGAATAAAGTAAAGGCAAATCTTGAAGAGAGGGTAAAAACTCTGAAGCAGGATGACTATTTCGGACAAATCCTAGTGCCGACAGAGCAGGTTGTTGAGTTGAAGAAAGGTCAGAAAAAGACCTCTTCGAGGAAGTTTTATCCGGGGTATATTATGGTCCAGATGGCCCTTAACAAAGAAACCTGGCATACTGTTAGAAATACTGCGAAAGTAACTGGTTTTCTAGGAGGCGGCAGCGAACCTTACCCCGTTCCGGATGAAGAGGCCGAGAGAATTATCAGGCAGATGGAAGAAGGTATAACAAAGCCTAAACCAAGATACTCCTTTGAAGAAGGCGATGAAATAAGAGTAGTTGATGGCCCATTTAACAATTTCCAGGGCACAGTAGAAGAAGTGAAACCGGATAAAGAAAAGCTAAGAGTGTTGATTACAATATTTGGTCGTGCTACACCGGTTGAATTGGATTTCATGCAAGTTAATAAGATATGAGAGGATTGTAATGGCTAAGAAAATCATAGGAAGCGTAAAATTACAGGTTAAAGGAGGGCAGGCGAACCCCTCTCCACCTATTGGCCCGGCGCTTGGGCAGCATGGTGTAAATATAGCTGAATTCTGTAAGGCTTTTAATGCCAGGACTCAGGATAAAATCGGGACTGTTATTCCCGTAATTATTACTATTTATGCTGATAGAACGTTCTCATTCGTAACAAAAACTCCTCCTGCTTCTGTTTTACTTAAACAGGCTGCAAAGATAGCAAAAGGTTCGGGAGTGCCAAACAGGGAAAAAGTAGGTGAAATCACCAGAAAGCAGGTCGAAGAGATCGCCAAAACAAAGCTTGAGGATTTAAATGCGTTTAATATGGCAGGTGCTGTAAAAATAATTGAAGGGACTGCCAGAAGCATGGGGATTAAGGTAAATCAGTAATTATATATTTGATAATTTATTATCAATTCAAATTAGTAAAATATAGAGAGAAATAAAATGCCCAAAAGAGGAAAAAAATATAAATCGGTAATAGTGAAGTTGGATAGATCAAATAAATACAACTTTTCTGAAGCCATACAACTTACCCTGGATTGTAAGGTCGCTAAATTTGATGAGACGATTGATATTGCAGTAAAACTGGGAGTTGATCCCCGGCACGCCGATCAAATGGTCCGTGGCACTGTAGCTCTGCCCCATGGTGTTGGCAAATCAGTAAGGGTTCTGGTTTTTGCCAAAGGGGAAAAGGAGAAGGAAGCACTTGATGCAGGTGCTGATTATGCCGGCTCTGATGAATATGTTGAAAAGATACAAGGGGGCTGGCTCGAATTTGATAAAACTATTGCGACTCCGGATATGATGGGTACCGTAAGTAAACTTGGCCGTATTCTTGGCCCAAGAGGTATGATGCCTAATGCAAAACTCGGGACTGTTACATTTGATATAGGAAAAGCCGTTATGGAGATCAAGGCCGGCAAAATAGAATTTAAGGTCGAAAAGGCAGGTATTATTCATGCCCCAATGGGTAAAGCCTCATTTGGACTGGAAAAACTTACAGATAACATAAGCGCTTTTATGGATACTATTCTCAGGCTCAAACCTCCTGGAAGTAAAGGCACCTATCTCAAAAGCATTGCCTTATCAACTACCATGGGTCCGGGTGTCAAAGTAGATCCTCTTTTAACAAAGGAGTTATTCAGCAGTCAATAGGTGGTTTAAAAGAATATAATAATATATTTATCATATTGAATCCCGGTAATTCAATTGGCAGTGTGCCCGATGGTATTACGGGTAAATATATGATTAATTATAGTCAAAGACAGTGGGCGCAATGGCATTATTTATGTCATATGCTTAATAAAAGCCTGCCGAGACTATGCTGTTGGCTTCTCTCCTAAAAGCATACCCCTGTTTTTGATAAAAAATGTCAGAACAGGAGGAGGTGATAATAATTGGATAAAGATAAGAAAAAAGTTTTCATTGATGAGATGAGCGAAAGGCTAAAAAAAGCCCGTGCTACATTTGTTGTTGATTATCAGGGTCTTGATGTGGAATCCATGAACAAGATCAGAAATGAGCTCAGAAAAAAAAATGCCGAATTCTATGTTGTTAAAAACAGGCTATTAAAACTTGCAAGCAAAGATACTGAGACTGAATCAATAGCAAACCAGTTTGTTGGTCCGTGTGCTGTGGCAATTTCCTATGATGATGTTGTTGCTCCTGCAAAGGTTCTTGTTGATCTGGACAGGGATATTAACAAACTTGAATTAAAAGTAGGGCAGATTGCCGGGAAGATGATGGATCTTGATGGCATAAAAAAACT
This sequence comes from uncultured Desulfatiglans sp., assembly GCA_964610475.1. Lineage (GTDB taxonomy): Bacteria > Desulfobacterota > DSM-4660 > Desulfatiglandales > HGW-15 > JAAZBV01. The sequence goes on along the minus strand of CAZSZQ010000091.1, from coordinate 10,138 downwards.
TGCTAAACTTCCAGGAAGAGAGCAGTTGCTTGCACAGGTACTCTCTGCTATGCAGGCGGTCCCGACTTCATTTGTAAGAGTTACCAATGGTGTACTGGTTAACCTTATGAATGTATTAAAGGCAATTGAAACCACTAAACAGGATGGTCAGCTGGTTTCCGAAAACAATTAAAATTATTTAAAAAGATATTCAGGAGGATAAATATATAAAATGGCAAATATCACAAAAAATGATGTAGTTGAATTCATAGCAAATATGACAGTATTGGAATTATCAGAATTTGTAAAAGAACTTGAAGAAAAATTTGGTGTTAGCGCAGCTGCCCCTGTGGCCATGATGGCTGCTGCCCCGGCAGAGCAGGCTGCAGCGGCTGTAGAACAGACCGAGTTCAACGTTGTCCTGACTGCTACAGGAGATCAGAAAATTCAGGTTATCAAAGAAGTTCGCGCGATCACCGGTTTGGGCCTGAAAGAAGCGAAAGCGCTGGTAGACGGTGTTCCTGCAGCAGTTAAAGAAGCTATTCCTCTGGATGAAGCCGAGGGAATAAAAAAACAGCTTGAAGCAGTTGGTGCAAGCGTAGAAATAAAGTAATATTTTTATATTAGCAGATCTCCAGAGGGTACTCAGGAAAACTGGCAGGATTTATAAAAGACAATAAACTACTTTGAAGTTTATATAAGAACAATAGTTATGAATAAAATAAACAGGGAGCTCCCATGAAAGAAATGAATGGTGTGAGGCGTCGTATAAGAAGGAATTTCGGAAAAATAGGAAAAACTATTGATATTCCAAATCTTATAGAAGTACAGAAACACTCATATGAACGTTTTCTGCAAAAGGATGTACAGCCTGAGGACCGTGAAGATACAGGTCTTCAAAGTCCATTTAAAAGTGTATTCCCTATTCAGGATTTCAGTGGCACATCATCGCTGGAATTCGTTAAGTACAGCTTTGAAGCGGCCAAATATGATGAAACAGAATGCCTTAGCAAGGGGATGACATATGAGGCTCCTTTAAGGTTAACCGCCCGTTTACTGGTCTTTGATACAGACTCTGAAAACGGCACAAAAAGTATAAGGGATATCAAGGAGCAGGAAATTTATTTCGGCACTATTCCAATGATGACGCGAAGGGGAACTTTTATAATTAATGGGACGGAAAGAGTCATCGTCAGTCAGCTTCACAGATCACCAGGTGTTTTCTTCGATCATGACAAGGGTAAGACACACAGTAGTGGTAAATTGTTATATTCAGCCAGAATCATACCCCTCAGGGGGTCATGGCTAGATTTTGAATTTGATCCTAAAGATTTGCTTCATGTAAGAATAGACAGACGCAGAAAATTCCCTGCAACAACCTTTCTGAAGGCCCTTGGGTATTCGACACGGGAATTACTTGCCGAATTTTATGATACTGAAAAGATATACATCAGTGAAGAAGGTTGTTACAGAGATCTTAATTTTGAACACCTTTACAGGAAAAGAATCACAAAGGATATTACGGCTCCGAATTCAAAAAAAGTAATTGCAAAGGTGGGTGAGAAGTACACAAAGCGTCTTCATAAAATGCTTGAATCAGCCGGAGTAGACAAGTTCCCTATCAATATTGAAGATGTTGAAGGAAGTATACTGATAGATGATCTCATTGATCAAGAAACAGGAGAGGTCTTGATTTCCAGAAATCAGGCGATTACCGCAGAAAATATAGAAATGCTTCTGGCAAAGGGAATAAAAGAAATTGAGTGTCTCGTACTTGATTCTCCAGATGTTAGTCCAACTATCCATGATACAATGCTTCTGGATAAGATAGATAACGCTGATGAAGCAAAACTTGAGATATACAGGAAGATGAGACCAAGCAGCCCTCCAACACAGGAAGTTGCAAATAATTTCTTTAATAATCTTTTTTTTAATCTGACCTCCTTTGATCTCTCGACTGTCGGCCGCTTGAAGCTTATCTACAGATTAAATCTTGAAGATGTGCCTACCGATCTCAGGACTCTGAGGAAAGAAGATATAATAATTATTGTAAAGGAATTGATCAGACTTAAAAATTCTGAAGCCTCTGTAGATGATATTGATAACCTTGGAAACAGACGAGTCAGGGCAGTTGGTGAACTCCTGGAAAATCAGTATAGAATTGGCCTTGTCAGGATGGAACGGGCCATAAAAGAAAGAATGAGTCTCCAGGAAGTTGAAACACTGATGCCCCATGATTTGATTAATTCCAAACCTGTATCTGCCGTAGTAAAGGAATTTTTCGGAACCAGTCAGCTTTCACAATTTATGGATCAGACAAACCCGCTATCTGAAGTAACACATAAAAGAAGATTGAGTGCGTTGGGTCCGGGTGGTCTAACCCGAGAAAGAGCCGGTTTTGAAGTGCGTGACGTTCATCCCACACACTATGGACGTATTTGCCCGATCGAGACGCCCGAAGGACCAAATATCGGGCTGATTGTTTCCCTCAGTACATTTGCCAGAGTTAATGAATACGGATTTATTGAAACGCCTTACAGGCATGTTGAGAACGGAAAGGTAACAAAAGAGATATCCTATCTGTCAGCTTTGGATGAGAGAAATTATCCAATTGCCCAGGCAAACGCCCCGCTTAACAGTAAAGGTGAATTCATTAATAAGGAAGCGGCCGTTCGTATTGAAGGGGAGGCAATGAGGTCTCCTGTTGATGAGATCAGATATATGGATGTGTCACCTGATCAGCTGGTTAGTGTGTCAGCAAGTCTGATTCCCTTTCTGGAGCATGATGACGCAAACAGGGCGCTGATGGGGTCCAACATGCAGAGGCAGGGTGTACCATTGCTGAAAGCCAAGGCTCCGCTTATTGGTACAGGAATCGAAGGGGTTGTAGCTAAAGACTCAGGGGTAACCGTTGTCGCTCAGCATGATGGCATAATTGAAGATGTTGACTCATCAAGAATAGTTATAAGATCAATCGGTAATGAGGAAAAAGAAGAAGAAGTTGAAATACATAAACTCACTAAATATCAGAGATCAAACCAGAACACATGTTACAACCAGCGTCCCATTGTAAGACAGGGCGATATTGTTACCAAAGGTCAGATCATCGCTGATGGTCCTGCTACTGAGATGGGCGAACTGGCTCTTGGACAGAATGTTATGGTCGCTTTTATGCCATGGGGCGGTTATAATTTTGAAGACTCAATTATTGTCAGTGAGCGTGTCGTAAAAGAAGATATTTACACATCAATTCATATTGAAGAGTTTGAAGTGGTTTCAAGAGACACAAAACTTGGCAAGGAAGAGATAACCAAGGATATCCCAAATGTCGGAGAAGAAGCCCTTAGAAATCTGGATGAAAGCGGAATCATAAAAATCGGGGCCGAGGTGGAGGTTGGCGATATTCTGGTTGGCAAAATTACCCCTAAAGGAGAGACCCAGTTGTCTCCTGAAGAAAAACTTTTAAGAGCAATCTTCGGTGACAAGGCAGGGGATGTAAAAGATACCTCTCTCAGAGTCCCACCAGGTGTTGAAGGCACTGTCATAGATGCGAAGGTTTTTTCAAGAAGGGGTGTGGATAAAGATAAACGCAGCCTTTCAATAGAGAAGAGGGAGATTGCCAGACTTGAAAAAGACAAAACTGATGAAATCGAAATAGTTGAGAAAAGCATTAAGAGAAGATTGAAAGAATTACTTTCAGGCGTATCTATAAAGACAAACCTTAAAGATAAAAAAACCGGAAAGACACTTTTAAGTACAAAGAAAGACATAACCCCTGAGATAATTGATGAATTACCCGTAACTGCATGGTCAGGCGCTGATTTCAAGGCATCTATGGATCTGATTGATAAAGTGGAAGCCGTGATCAATAAATTCAATGCACGGGTTGCGCATGTGAACAATATTTTTGAAGACAAGATGGAGAAGTTAAGTATGGGTGATGAGCTTGCTCCGGGTGTCATCAAAATGGTGAAGGTGTATGTGGCTGTAAAGAGAAAATTATCAGTAGGGGATAAAATGGCAGGCCGCCACGGGAACAAGGGTGTGCTTTCCCGAGTTCTCCCGGTTGAAGATATGCCATACTTTGAAGATGGTAAGCCTGTTGATATAATCCTTAATCCTCTCGGCGTTCCATCAAGAATGAATGTTGGACAGGTGCTGGAAGCTCATCTGGGCTGGGCTTCAAAAGAATTGGGAAGACAAATCGGCGGAGTTCTTGCCAATTTAGAAGGGCTTGAATCACTCAAAAAAACCCTTAAAAATGCATATTCAATAAAAGAGTATAATCAATATTTTAAGGATATGAGTGATGCGGATTTGCTTTCTACCGCAAGCCTTCTGAAGGATGGTGTTCACATGGCTTCCCCCGTTTTTGATGGGGTTGAAGAAGAAGAAATACAAAAATGCCTGGAGCGGGCCGGGCTCCCGATAACCGGACAGACCATACTTTATGATGGAAGAACGGGTGAGGCATTTGAACAACCGGTAACTGTCGGAGTCATGTATATTTTAAAACTCCATCATCTGGTAGATGATAAAATTCATGCCCGCTCTATTGGGCCCTATTCACTTGTTACTCAGCAGCCATTGGGTGGCAAAGCACAGTTCGGCGGCCAGAGACTTGGAGAAATGGAGGTCTGGGCTATGGAAGCTTATGGTGCTGCATACTCTTTACAGGAGTTCCTCACTGTTAAATCAGATGACGTTGCCGGGCGTACACGAATGTATGAACGGATTGTAAAGGGTAATAATATACTTGAAGCAGGACTGCCCGAGTCTTTTAAAGTCCTGATAAAGGAATTATTAAGCCTAGGACTTGAATTCCAGCTGCTTGAAGATATTAACAGCTGATGAAAATAAATGGTTTAGTATGAATATATTTTTTTACATTATGTTAACCAATAATAAAAATAATTAAGGAGGAGACATTGGAAGAACTATATAACTTCTTTACGAAGCCAAAGGATCCATCAAGTTATCATGCGGTAAGGATCTCATTGTCGTCCCCTGAAATGATCCTGGAAAGATCCTATGGTGAGGTCAAAAAACCTGAAACCATAAATTACCGGACATTTAAGCCCGAAAGGGATGGACTGTTCTGTTCAAAAATATTCGGTCCTATTAAAGATTACGAATGTAACTGCGGTAAATATAAAAGAATGAAACACCGTGGAATAATATGTGAGAAATGCGGTGTTGAAGTGATACAATCCAAGGTGCGCCGCGAACGAATGGGGCATATCAAACTTGCTTCTCCAGTAGCTCATATATGGTTTCTGAAGTGTCTCCCCTCCAAAATCGGCAATCTCCTTGATCTTACACTGAAAGATCTGGAAAGGGTTCTTTATTTCGAAAATTTCATAATCATTGACCCGAAGGATACCCCCCTTGAAAAAGGATCTCTCCTTACTGACGATCAGTTGTTAAGAGCAAAGGAAGACTATGGTAACAGGTTCGAATACGGTTTAGGAGCCGAAGCAATTCAGAAGATGCTTATTGAACTGAACCTTGAAGAGCTGTCAGCTACTCTCAGAGAGGAAATGGTCAATACGAGGTCCGAAGCAAAGAGGAAAAAGCTTACAAAACGTCTTAAGGTTATTGATGCATTTAAAGAGTCAAAGAACAGACCGGAATGGACAATAATGGATATCATCCCTGTCCTGCCACCTGATCTAAGACCGCTTGTACCACTGGATGGCGGGCGATTTGCAACATCGGATCTGAATGATTTATACCGCAGGGTAATAAACAGGAATAACAGGCTTAAAAGACTGCTTGAACTTAATGCGCCTGATATAATTGTCCGAAATGAAAAACGGATGCTTCAGGAGTCTGTCGATGTCCTTTTTGACAATGGAAGAAGGGGCAAGGTTGTTACTGGCGCCAATAAACGGCCCTTTAAATCGCTCAGTGATATGTTAAAAGGCAAACAGGGACGTTTCAGGCAGAATCTCCTTGGAAAACGTGTTGACTACTCAGGACGCTCCGTCATCGTTGTTGGACCTGATTTGAGACTGCATCAGTGCGGTTTGCCTAAAAAGATGGCTCTGGAGCTTTTTAAGCCATTCATCTACAATAAACTGGATGAAAAGGGATTTGCTACAACAATCAAATCAGCCAAAAAAATGGTTGAAAGAGAAACCCCTGAGGTATGGGATGCACTTGATGATGTTGTAAAGGAATACTGTATACTGCTGAACCGTGCTCCAACACTTCACCGTCTAGGCATTCAGGCGTTTGAGCCTATTCTGGTTGAAGGAAAAGCTATACAACTGCATCCTCTTGTTTGCACAGCCTTTAATGCAGACTTTGACGGGGATCAGATGGCTGTTCATGTGCCGTTATCCATAGAAGCACAGGTGGAAGCAAGAGTGTTGATGATGTCAACAAATAATATCCTGTCGCCTGCTGATGGAACGCCAATAATTGTACCAAGCCAGGATATTGTTCTTGGCATTTATTACATGACGAGGGATAGAATCTTCAGTAAAGGCGAGGGTATGATATTTGCCAATACTGATGAAGTAAGGATGGCCTACGATGCCGATGCCCTTGCATTGCATGCAAAAATAAAAGTAAGAATCAATGGAAAACTGGAAGAGACAACAACAGGCAGGGTTTTATTGAGTGAGATATTGCCCGTAGAACTGACGTTTTCACTGATTAATCAGGTTATGACAAAAAAGAAACTCATCAACCTGATAAACGAGTGTTACAGGCGGGCGGGAATAAAAGCCACTGTAATACTTTCCGACAGGCTTAAAGATATGGGATATAAATACAGCACGATCTCCGGGACATCAATCAGCATTAAAGATGTTACTATCCCGACAAAGAAAAGTTCCATAATTGAAGAAGCTGAAAAGGAAATCAAAAAAATAGAAGACCAATACAAAGGGGGTCTGATTACTAACGGTGAAAAAGTTAATAAAGCAGTAGATATCTGGACGCAGGCAAATGATCAGATTACATCAGAGATGATGAATGAGATGGGTATCGAGGAGGTTACTGCTCCTGATGGCAGAGTTAAAAAGACAGAAAGCTTCAACTCTATTTATATGATGTCAGATTCAGGATCCAGAGGCAGTAAAGATCAGATGAGGCAGCTGGCCGGGATGAGAGGTCTTATGGTAAAGCCTTCAGGCGAGATAATCGAGACACCAATTACATCAAACTTTAGAGAAGGCCTTACTGTGCTTCAGTATTTTATCTCCACCCATGGTGCCAGAAAGGGTCTTGCAGATACCGCACTAAAAACAGCTAACTCAGGGTACCTGACAAGAAGACTTGTTGATGTGGCCCAGGATGCAGTTATCACAATGGAAGACTGCGGTACAGTAGATGGTATCTGGGTTACGCCACTTATGGAAGGTGGAGAAATTATTCAGCGTGTCAGTGAAAGGGTGCTCGGAAGGGTCGTACTTGAGGATGTATACGACCCGATAACAAATGATCTTTTAATACCGGCTAATGAACTCATTGATGAAGCAAAAGTGAAGCTAATTGAAGACGCAGGACTGGAAAAAATCCTTATCCGATCGGTTCTTACCTGTCAGGCAAAGGACGGCATTTGCAAAAAATGCTATGGTCGCGATCTTGCCCATGGACATGAAGTTAATATTGGTGAAGCAATTGGAATTATCGCCGCTCAGTCTATCGGTGAACCTGGAACTCAGCTTACCATGAGAACCTTCCATATCGGTGGAACAGCCAGCAAAAGAGTTGAACAGACAACTATTCAGGCAAGAAATGAAGGCAAGGTAAGTTTCCTCGATCTTAAAACCGTAAAGAATGTCGAGGGAAGTCAAATTGTAATGAACCGTAACGGTGAAATATCAATTGTCAGCGCTGGAGGGAGAGAAGTAGAAAGATATCCTGTTACATATGGAGCGATATTAAAGGTTAAAGATGAACAGACTATAAAGCAGAATCAGATACTCGCCGAATGGGATCCATATACTATCCCAATTCTTACCGAAGTGGAAGGTACTGTAAAATTTGGAGATATCCTTGATAGTATAACTATGCAGGAAAAACGCGATAATGTAACAGGTCGTATCAGCCGTGTAATCATTGAATCCAGACAGACTGAACTTCGTCCCAGAATATCAATAAAAGATGCTGATAACAAGACTGTCAATCTGCCAGGCTCATCAAAGGGACAGGCACGATATCATTTGCCTATTGGAGCTATCATAATGGTAACTGAAGGTGATGATGTAAAGGCCGGAACGGTACTTGCCAGAATACCAAGAGAAACTACAAAAACAAAAGATATCACAGGTGGACTCCCGAGGGTTGCAGAGCTTTTTGAAGTCAGAAAACCAAAGGAAAACGCCATCTTAAGCGAAATAGACGGAACTGTTACATTTGGCCAATACAGTAAAGGCAGAAGACGAGTCATTATTACCCCTGAAATCGGTGAACCGGTCGATTATTTCATCACCAAAGGTAAGCATGTGAGTGTCCTTGAAGGTGACTACATAAGAGCTGGAGAACCTTTAATGGATGGATCGGCAAATCCTCATGACATATTGAAAATAAGAGGACTCAAAGAACTTGCTAAATATCTGGTAAATGAGGTTCAGGAAGTCTACAGACTTCAGGGTGTTTCCATAAATGATAAACACATTGAAGTAATAGTAAGGCAGATGTTGCGCCAGGTCACTGTAAAGGATGTCGGTTCTTCAGGGTTCTTGCTTGGAGAACAGGTTGAAAAATGGAAATTTGAAGAGGAAAACAGCAAATTAATAGAAAAGGGTGGTGTTCCTGCTACCGCTGAACCTCTTCTTCTTGGTATAACAAAGGCATCCTTAAGTACAGAGAGTTTTATCTCTGCAGCATCTTTCCAGGAAACGACAAAGGTGTTGTCTGATGCCAGTATCGCGGGTAAAATCGACAGGTTAAAAGGTCTGAAGGAAAATGTTATTATGGGAAGATTAATTCCTGCAGGTACAGGAGTCAAGGAATATAGAGACCTTGATATAACTGTTTCAAATAATTAATAAAATTTTTTATACAGTGGTTGATATTAAAAAATTGAATATTTATGAGAATAAAAACAAAAAATGATTAAAAATTGCTTGACAATTATAACTATTGTCAATAAAAAGAATGGTTCTTTGACTTTAGATTTTTTAATTCATGAATTAAGTGAATCAAGCAAAAGGAAGGGCAAAATAACAGGATGCCAACTATAAATCAGTTAATAAGAAAAGGACGAAGAAAATCCAGGAAGAAGGATAAAACTCCTGCTTTAAGTTCGTGCCCTCAAAAGAGGGGGGTATGTGTAAGGGTTTACACTCAGACTCCGAAGAAACCTAATTCGGCTTTAAGAAAAGTCGCTAGGGTAAGGTTAACCAATGGTATTGAAGTGACTTCATATATTCCGGGCGTAGGTCATAATCTTCAGGAACACTCTGTTGTTTTAATACGAGGCGGTCGTGTAAAAGACCTGCCGGGTGTCCGTTATCACATATTGAGGGGTACTATGGATACTTCCGGAGTGGAAGACAGAAGACAGGGCCGTTCAAAATATGGCGCCAAGAAACCAAAAGCGATATAGTTTACAGGAGTAGTTATGCCAAGAAAAAGGTTGATAGTTAAAAGAGAAATTACCCTTGATCCTAAATATAAAAGTCAGCTTTTAGCCAAATTTATTAACTGTATGATGTCAAGAGGAAAAAAGAGTCTTTCTCAGTCAGTGCTTTATGAGTCATTTGATATAATTAAAGAAAAAACACAGGAAGATCCCTTATCTATATTTCAGAAGGCTGTAAATAATGTGAAACCTCTGGTTGAAGTGAAATCAAGGAGAGTCGGCGGATCGACCTATCAGGTTCCAACGGAAGTCCGCGCAAACAGGAGTCAGGCATTAGGAATCAGATGGCTGATTTCATTTTCCAGAGCCAGGGGAGAAAAGAGTATGGCGGCAAAACTTGCCGGTGAACTAATGGATGCTGCAGCAAAAAAAGGCACAGCGATAAAGAAGAAGGAAGATACCCACAGAATGGCTGAAGCCAATAAAGCATTTGCTCATTATCGCTGGTAAATATTAAAATATGAAAATTTACGTTATTCATTAAACTTAATTACGTATCATTATTGCTCTTAAAGGGGGATAGCGATGTCTAAACAGAAATTTGAAAGGACGAAGCCA
>CAZSZQ010000090.1:0-13538 GCA_964610475.1 uncultured Desulfatiglans sp. | reverse complement strand
GAGCTATAACTGTTGTCCAGCACAAATATTAATGTTATTATTCTCACCCTGTATAGTTTAAAAAAGATAAAGAGGAATTAAAATGAGTAATGTAAGAGTACGGTTTGCCCCCAGCCCCACAGGATACCTGCATATAGGGGGCGCCAGGACTGCAGCCTATAACTGGCTTTATGCAAAAAAGACCGGTGGAAAATTTATACTGAGAATAGAAGACACTGATACTGAAAGGTCTACAGATGATGCCATCAAAGGGATATTGGATGGCCTTGAATGGCTTGGTTTGAGCTGGGATGAAGGGCCGTTCTTTCAATCAGCCTTTATTGATCAACATGTTGAGGCGGCAAAAAAACTGCTTGAATCAGGTCATGCATACAAATGCTTCTGCACCAAGGAAGAACTTGATGTCAGGAGAGAAGAGGCAACTGCAAATAAAGCCGATATGAGATATGACGGCACATGCAGGGATCTTTCTCCTCATGAGATAGCAGAAAAAGAGGCTAAGGGTATACCATATACAATAAGATTAAAGGTCCCGCAGAATGGCGGTTCTGTAAAATTCATGGATGAAGTATATGGTTTTATTGAAAAACGTTATGAAGACATAGAGGATTTCATAATCTTAAGATCAAATGGTCAACCCCTCTATATACTTTCAAATGCAATAGATGACATACGTGATGGTGTTACCCATATAATCCGCGGCCAGGACGGGCTTGCCAATACACCAAAACAGATCCTTATATATGAAGCCCTTGGCGCCCCGATCCCTGTGTTTGCGCATATTTCACTCACCCTTGACAACAAGAAGGCAAAGATATCCAAACGAAAGCATGGCGAGCAGGTTGCAGTGCATTTCTACAGGGAGCATGGTTTTTTGCCATGGGCATTTGTTAATTTTCTTGTGCTCCTGGGCTGGTCTACTTCAGAATCACAGCAGATATTTTCAAGGGAGGAACTGATAGAAAAATTTTCTCTGGATGGCATAAATAGATCAAATTCCATATTTGATCTCCGTGCCGATGATCCTAAATTTTTCACAGACCCTAAGGCCATCAGCATCAATGCCCACTATATCAAAAATATGCCTGTAGAAGAGCTTGCGCCCTATGTAAGGCTTGAGTTTGAAAAGGCAGGTTTATGGAATGCAGAATATGAAAAAACCAAAAAAGAGTGGTTTCATAAAGCCATAAACCTGTTAAGGGAGAGATACCATTTTACCACTGACTTTGTCACCCTTGGCCGTGCCTTTTTTGCTGATGATTTTTCATTTGATGAGAAGGCAGTGGAAAAAAACCTGCTAAAGAATAATATCCTTAAAACCCTGCTGCCTGAACTGGCTGAAAGATTTTCTGTAATGGAAGGTTTTGCTGAAAAGGATATTGAAGAGATCATGAGAAATATCATAGAGGAGCAGGGAATAAAGGCTGGTATACTCATAAACGGTGTCCGCACTGCTGTTACAGGACAGGCGGTAGGCCCGGGCATTTTTGAGCTGTTGGCCATTCTTGGCAAGGAGAGGGTGATAGACCGGCTGAGAAAGACGGGAGAGTTGTATTAAAATGAATGGTGTAAGAAGAATTAAAGATACCCATTAAGGAGTAGACTATCATGGATGAAGATCTGAAAAAGAAAACTCAGGAGACAGCCGCAAGGCTGTTTGGCAAAGGGATCAAGATGGATCCTCCATATAAACTGTGGAAAGAGTTTGACAGGGATCTGGCAAATGATCTCTCTCTGCATATTACAGGAAAGATGTATTCGAGGACAGTTCTCACTCTTCCCGAAAGGCAGATGGCGGCGTGCGCTATGCTGGCTTCCCTCAGGGCTGCAGATGAATTGAAGCTTCACATAAACGGGGCGCTTAATGTGGGGTGTGACCCTGAAAAACTGGCGGAGGTGTTTTTTCAGCTTGCAACCTATGCCGGCATGCCTACTGTCAATGAAGCCCTTGCGGCATATAAGGAGGTGCTTGTAGAACGTGGCGAATGGCCTATTAAAAAATAATTTGACCTTTTAAAAGGATATTTCTATATTGTTTGCCACTTATTTATGCAAAATTTAGTTTAATATCTTGCATATAACTAAACCCGAGGTTGTTTTAGCTGGATATATTATATTTAAAATATCCGGTTTGTACTCACTGCCGGGGAAACCCGGGCGAAGAATGGCTCAAAGGAGGTATTAAGGAATTGGCAAAGGGAAAAGTAAAATGGTTTAACAATAGAAAAGGTTTTGGTTTTATTCAACAGGAAGACGGTCCTGATCTTTTTGTTCATTTCTCTTCGATAAAATCAGACGGATACAGATCTCTTAGTGAAGGGGAAGAGGTAACCTTTGATGTTGAAGATGGAGAAAGGGGTCCTAAGGCTGTAAATGTGAGCCGGGTTTAGTCTTCAGGTATAATTAACAAAGGCATCCGGGTTTTCCCCGGGTGCCTTTTTATTTTTTGATCTTATTCTGTCTGTATTGATAATAAGCATCCTTCACAGCTGTATAGGGGTCTAAGGCTGATTTGGTTATATCTTCATATTCCTGGCTGAGGGATGTTTCATTTACTTTCTCTACCCCCTTTATAGACAGGTCATATTTGGTTTTTAAATCGAGATAATTTAAGGGATCCAGAAAGGCGTCACCTACATCCCCTATCGTATCCGTAACAGTTGAGGGGCCTAAAACAGGCCAGGTAATAAAAAAACCATGTCCAACACCGTATGATCCAATGGTTTGACCTAGATCTTCATCATATTCCTTCATATCAAATTTATTTGCCGCAATATCCATGAAACCTGCAAGTCCTATAGTTGAGTTAATCATAAATCTTCCAAATTCATATCCTGCGCCTTCAAATTTGCATTGTAAAATGCAATTTACAAAACGTACAGGAAATGAAAGATTATTGAAGAAATTTTTTATACCTTTCCTGGCCGGCTCAGGAACAATGAACTTATAACCCCTGGCAGCGGGTTTGAGCAACCAGAAGTATAGTTTGTCATTGAAATGAAAAAACACCCTGTTTACAGGCTCAAATGGATCTGAGATAGTAACATGCGGCTCTTCAAGATCTTCAAGATCGTTCAACAGTTCATCTTCTGTGATATCATATTCTGTATTATTGGTATCTGCCTGAGCAAGACGGATCAAATTTACATCCCCGTATACTGCATATGTCTCTTCATTTTTCATATCAGAGGATGAATCGGCAAAAAGATTGTTTAAGGGCAGAAATAAAAAAAAGAATCCCCATATTGTGATAGCCGAAAGTTTTATCATGATGTTTGACCCCTTTGTGTAAAACCATTATCTGTATTTATGAATCCAGTTTTGCCTTCAGTTTCTTTATCAGTTCGTTATAGCCTGATTTGGTTAAAATAGTATTAAACTGAACCCTGTAATTATTGACAAGGCTGACACCTTCCACATAAACATCATAAATATACCATTTTTCATTCTTTTTCAGGACACGGAACTCAACCGGGATGTTGGCCCCGTTTTTTATTGTCACCTCCGCCCCCACAATACCATATTTTCCGTCAGTCTGTTCGCTTAAAAAATTCATATGTTCCCCTGAATATTGCCTTGTTTTGTCCATGTAGGTTCTTTCTATCAGCTGCCCGAATAGAATGACAAATTCCTCTTTTTCCGGGGTGCTCAGATTTTTCCAGTGCCTCCCCAGTGCCCTCTGAGAAAATGCCTCCCAGTCAAAAACCGTATCCACGGTTTCCCTGATCATGTGAGACCTCTTCTCAGCCATATCCGGCACATCGAGATCATGGTTTGTCACTATTTCGACAAGTTTATCAGTTGCAGCTTTTATCCGGATTGTGGCCTCTCCGGAGGCCATCACAGTACAGGTGAACAGCATAAATATAGAAACGGCAGTTAATAGCCTTAAAATAATTTTCTTCTTCATAGGTCCTCCAGATCATATTATCTATACTTTACCAAATACATAATTTGAGATCAATTCTTCAATATCCATTGCCGGCAGGGTCTCCCGTATGCGGTCTCCCGGTGAAAGGATCTCTTCCGAGCCTCCGGGTGTAATGGCAAGATATTTTTCACCTATAAGCCCCCTGGTTTTTATGGCTGCTATGGCGTCTTCCTGTACCTTTACTGATTTCGGCAGTGTAATAACAATCTTTGCCTCATAATCTTCCATTATGATGGATTTGACCCTGCCAACCTGTATACCGGCTATGATAACTGATGAGCCTGTCTTCAACCCCCCTGCATCATTGAAAACTGCATATAGTTCATAGCCGTCACTGCTGAAAAGTTCCTTTTTAGCAAGTTTGACAGACATGAAACCAAGGCAGAGGAGCCCTGCCAGAACAAATATCCCTACTATCAACTCAAGATCAAATTTTTTCATTTTATTCCCCTGATCTACCTTTATTAACAATAAATTTATAAGAGATCTGCCACTGTAATAAGTATTACCTGAAGCTTATGGGCCCTTCCGTGTCTCCCGATAAAAACTGCCTTACCAGCGGGTTCTTTGATGCGATCATCTCTTCAGGGCTTCCCATCTCGATAATTATACCTTCATGAAGCATCGCAACCTTGTTGACTATCTTGAAGACGCGCGATAATTCATGCGTGATTATAATGCCGGTAAACCGCATACGGTTATGCATCTCTTCAATAAGGTTGAGTATCGCATGCCCTATAATAGGGTCAAGCCCTGTTGTAGGCTCATCAAAGATCATTATCTCCGGTTCCCATACCAGTTCACGTGCGAGCGCTGCTCTCTTCTGCATACCCCCGCTCAACTGAGAAGGGTATTTGTTTTCCGCACCGCTTAGCCCAACCTGATCAATAACATTGAGCACCTTTTTTTCAATGATTGCTATGTCAAGCCGCCCCTTTTCCTTTAAAGGGAATGCGACATTGTCATACACGGTCATTGACTCAAACAGAGCGCCTCCCTGAAACAAAAAACCGATCCTGCTTCTCAGATCAGCCAGTGCCTTTTTATTGAGAGTATTGACTTCAAGCCCGTCGACTGTCACTGTACCTTTATCAGGGTTTAAAAGGCCGACTACGTGTTTCAGAATAACACTTTTACCATACCCGCTCATACCTATCAGAACGAGAATCTCTCCCTTTTCAACCTTAAATGAAATACCTTTAAGAACCTCATGTCCGTTAAAGGATTTATGTATGTTATTCAGTTCAATCACTTTTAACCTTAAAATAAAAAGGCGGTCATAAAATAATCCCAGACAAGTATCATGACTGCTGCAAGCACGACCGCCCCTGTTGTTGATTTGCTGACCCCCTCTGCCCCAAACCCGGAGGAGCCTGTGTAATAGCCCATATAACATGAGACCCATGATATAATTATTCCAAAGCTCATGGATTTGTATACCCCCTCCATCAGATGATCCACCGTAGCATAGGTGTTAATTTCTCCGAAAAAGGTTGCATATTCAAGCCCGAGTATCTCTACCCCAACCAGATACCCGCCCAGGATTCCTATTGCATCAAACATACCTGTTAAAAGGGGGAGAGATATAAACCCTGCAATAAGGCTTGGTGCAACCAGATAGCGGAATGGATTAAGCCCCATCATCTCTATGGCATCTATCTGATTGGTGATACGCATGATGCCTATTTCAGCAGTCAAAGCTGACCCTGCCCTTGCTGTAACCATTATACCGGTAAAAACGGGCGCCATCTCCTTCATTATGGAAATGGCAACCATTGGACCTAAAAATGCTTCTGAACCAAGGCGGCTTAATGTATGAAACCCCTGGAGCGAAATGACCATTCCGGTAAATAAGCCTATCAGGAGCACAACCAGTGTAGACTGTGCGCCGATAAACCGTATCTGCCTTAGAATACGATCTGTCTTGAAAGGTGGCGTTATCGAAAAATACAGGGAGTATCCAAGAAAGGTGAATAACCTCCCCATCCTTGATAAAATACCTATTGATTCCCCGCCGATGTATCTTACAAAATCCATGTGAATCCCGCGATGATGTTTATTACAGTATTTTTTCTATTCAAATGAGCAGTATATATTGCCAGATGCAACTATAAAATCAAGACAAAACAGCTACAGGTTTCTTTTCAGCCCTTAGAAATAAAACCATCAACAGTTAGTAAGAGGGATTCAGTATCAAGCATAGCTCTTGCCCCTAAAGGAATCAGATGGTTTTCCTTTCCATGCCCTGCCGGAAACCCGGTATAAACAGGGTAGTCGCCTGAGAACTTTTCCAGCAGAAGCCGGTTTATTTCGTCCGTGTCTCCGCAATCCAGGAAATGCCCCACAATAAGCCCTTTAATACCTTTCAGCGCTCCGGCCAGTTTCATGTGCGTCAGCATCCTGTCTATCCTGTATAAAGGTTCTCCTCTGTCTTCAAGAAACAGGATAGCACCCCTTAATGAGGGCAAAAAAGGTGTCCCGAGTATGGAGGATATAAGACTCAGATTTCCACCGAGCAGTCTCCCACGGGATTTCCCTTTTTTAAGGACAGCATTCTCATTAAGAGGGTAGTTAATCCTGCCTTCGGTGGAAAGAAGTTTTAAAAGATTGTTAAGGTTATCTTCCAGTCCCTCCTTACCTTTCAGCATCGGGCCATGCAATACAGTAATTTTCGTCTTGTGATGAATAGCCAGCAAAAGTGCGGTTATATCACTATACCCTATGAATAACTTGGGATTTTTTTTAATAACAGCATAATCAATTTTGTCAAGGAGTCTTGGTGTACCATATCCGCCTCGGGCGCACAGGATTGCCTTTACATCATTATTGCGAAACATTTTATGAATATCTTTTAAACGCTCTTTATCCTTTCCTGCAAGGTAACCATTTATATCATACAGGTGGTCTCCTTCAAGGACCCTGTATCCTGCCTGTTGAATAATATTGATCGCAGGTTGCAGTTCTTCAACTGTAACAGGACTGGCCGGGGCAATAATGCCTATCAGATCGCCCTTTTTCAGACCTTTAATAAAAGGGGTCAAAGGTTTCTCTCATATAAGATTTTAAGTCCTTCAAGGGTAAGATTCTCATCTATTGTATCGATTGTTTCTGTCTGTTTGGCAATAAGAGGCGCAATGCCACCGGTTGCAATCACCTTCACTTCACATTCCATTTCCTTTTTGATCCGGCTCACAAGACCGTCAACCAGGCCTGCATATCCATAAACTATACCAACGTTCATTGCGCTTATTGTATCCCTGGCAATCACATTTTCAGGCACAGAAAATATCTCGATACGGGGAAGCTTTGATGCCTTTGAAAAGAGGGCTTCACTTGAAATAAAAACACCAGGGGCGATTGGGCCACCTATAAATGTGCCATCTTCTGTCACACAGTCAAATGTTGTGGCTGTTCCAAAATCAATTATAATCAATCCGCATTTGTATTTTTCATATGCTGCTACTGAATTGACTATCCTGTCTGCCCCCACCTCTTTTGGGTTATCGTACTTTACAGACATCCCGGTATTTAGCCCACGGCCCACAACCATCGGCTTGATATTGAAGTATCGTTTTGATAATCCATCAAGAGCGTTAATGATGGGAGGGACAACAGAGGAGATGATAATGCCTCGCACCTCATTCATATCTATTTTTGAGGTCTGGAAAAGATTGCATATCAGGGTGCCAAGTTCATCAGAAGTAGCATCTTTTTCTGTTCTGATACGCCAGTGCCCGATAATCCTTTCCTGGTCAAAGACACCTATAACTATATTTGTATTTCCAACGTCGATGCATAAAAGCATATCTTTCTTTTTTCTCTCTTTAAAGATGACATAAAAAAATATTTTTAAAATACATGAATTATTCCCACAGGCGCAAGGCACAAGGCGCAGGAAAACCAAATAAAAATCACTCAGAAATTACCTTGCCCGCCATTATTGCGTCCATAATCTTTACGGTTTCTTTAACCATTTTTACATTGTGAACCCTCACGATATGTGCTCCGTTCATGATGCCGGCTGCGGTAGCGGCCATTGAGCCGGTATCTCTCTCCTCAGGGGGTTTGTTAAGAATATTTCCTATAAACGCCTTTCTGGATGAGCCGAGAAGAATCGGGAGTTCAAGGGTTTCCAGTTTTTTAAGGTCACGTATTATCTCAAGGTTATGGTCAAAACTCTTTCCAAAACCTATCCCCGGATCAAGTATGAGTTTATCTCTCGATATCCCGGTATCTTCCGCCCTGTTTATTGCCTTTTTAAAAAATTCTATTATCTCACCCATAAGATCAGAATAAACGGGATTATTCTGCATATCGCCCGGAGTCCCCTTCATGTGCATGAGTATAACCGGTACGCCCGCATCCTTTGCTACTGAAGCCATTTCCGGATCAAACCTCAGGGCGCTGATGTCGTTTATAATATTTGCACCTGCTTTTATGGCTGATTCGGCTACCTTTGCCTTGTAGGTGTCTATACTGATTGGGATTTTTATTGTCCTGTTCAATTCTTTGATGACAGGGATAACACGTTCAAGTTCCTGCTCAAGGCTGACCTTCTCTGCGTAGGGTCTGGTAGACTCTCCGCCGATATCAATAATATCAGCCCCATCAGCTTCCAGGGCAAGGGCTTTATCAATTGCCTTGTTTTTTAAGAAAAAATGGCCGCCGTCTGAAAAGGAGTCAGGGGTCACATTGAGCACCCCCATAATCAATGTTTTTTTTCCAAGTTCAAGGAAAAACCTGTCCCATTTTATCCTGAACTCTTTTCTTTTCAACACAGCTCTTTACTCCTGAGCCTCCCCAAATTCAAAGTCCTCAGGTTTAATACCCATGATCTCATCAATATCTTTTGCATCAAGGGTTTCTTTTTCGAGAAGGGCGGAGGCTATTTTGTGCAGCATCTCTATATTTTCCTCAACCAGCTTGCGTGTATTATTATAGGAATCTATTACAATATTCTTGACCTCATTATCAATCTGCTGGGCAGTTTTTTCGCTGTAATCCCTGTGCTGTGATATTTCCCTTCCCAGGAATATCTGCTCTTCTTTCTTGCCATATGTAAGAGGCCCCAGGTTATCGCTCATGCCGTATTCACAGACTATCTTTCTCGCCAGGTCTGTTGCGCGTTCAATATCATTGCTGGCGCCTGTCGTTTTAATGTTAAGCACCAGTTCTTCCGCTACCCTGCCTCCCATAAGGCCCCAGATAAAATTTATCAGATACTCCTTTGGCTGGAGATGTTTTTCATCCACAGGCAGATGCTGGGTAATACCGAGTGCACGGCCGTGAGGTATTATGGATACCTTGTGTACCGGGTCTGTATTAGGGAGCAGCTTTCCTACAAGCGTATGACCGGCTTCATGATAGGCAATAATTTTCTTCTCTTCATCACTGATGATCATGCTCCTTCGCTCAGTACCCATAAGGACTTTATCTTTGGCATCTTCAAAGTCCTTCATTTCGACCTTGTCTTTATTGCGTCTTGCCCCCATAAGGGCTGCCTCATTTACCATGTTTTCAAGATCGGCGCCTGTAAATCCCGGTGTTCCTCTTGCAAGTACCTTTATATCGACATCATCTCCGAGAATGGTTTTTCTTGTGTGTACCTTAAGTATTCCTTCGCGGCCTCTAATATCCGGAGCCGGAACAACGACCTGACGGTCGAAACGCCCGGGTCTTAAAAGGGCCGGATCAAGCACATCTGGCCTGTTGGTAGCTGAGATAAGGATTACCCCCTCATTTGATTCGAATCCATCCATTTCAACCAGGAGCTGATTAAGGGTCTGTTCCCGTTCATCATGTCCGCCGCCAAGGCCGGCGCCCCTGTGGCGGCCAACAGCATCAATTTCATCTATAAAAATGATACACGGGGCATTTTTTTTGCCCTGCATAAACAGGTCCCTTACCCTTGAAGCGCCGACACCGACAAACATTTCAACAAAATCAGAGCCGCTTATACTGAAAAAAGGAACTCCCGCCTCTCCTGCAATCGCCCTCGCAAGCAGTGTTTTTCCGGTTCCAGGTGAGCCGACAAGCAGAACGCCCTTGGGTATTCTTCCTCCCAGTCTTGTGAATTTTTTAGGCTCGCGGAGAAACTCTATAATCTCCTGAAGTTCTTCCTTTGCCTCGTCAATTCCTGCGACATCCTCAAATGTGACTTTTTCCTGTGAATCACTCATAAGCCTGGCCCGGCTTTTTCCGAATGAAAGGGCCTTGCCTCCGCCAGACTGCATCTGCCTCATAAAAAAAATCCATACGCCAATAAGAAGGAGCATGGGTACCCATGAGAGAATATACTGAAACCATGGTGAGTCCTCCGGCGGTTTTGCGGTTATTTTTACACCTTTTTCTCTCAGTAATGCTATCAGTTCCGGATCCTGAGGCGCATATGTTCTGAATGTCCCCTGCTCAAAAGATCCTGCAATATTATTTCCCTGAATGGTTACATTAGATATATTCCCGCTTTCGACCATACCGATAAAATCGCTATAGGTTATTGTGGTATTTGCAGTATCCTGACGTTTAAATATCTGAAACAGCATGATAACCATAAGAAAAATTACCAGCCAGAGTGCAAGGTTTTTATAAATCTGGTTCAATTGTAAACCTCCTGTTGATTTTATCATGGCTTAAGACCGGGTATTTAATTAACCGGTCTTCTGTATTATATCATCTCGAAGTAGTTAATGCAGAATAAGAAATCAGATTGTATGCAGTAAATACTTTATTTTTAACAAATTTTAAATGCCCCGATAACTGTTTATGTCTGTATGTGACATATTTATCTGTTTGATTTTATTAAGGTGTTATATATAGCACTATATTTTAATTTTGTAAATTTCTAATAAATGGCGAAGAGTAAAACTGCCCTTTGCCAGCCATTTGACATGAAATTATACATCTTTTCTGTTCTTACAACATTTATTTGTAATTTTCATGGTTTTTATTTCGGGACAGGGCCTGCTATCCCAGATAAATAACGGTTTAGTATATTTTCCCTCAATCAGTATGGAAATATTTAAATAAAAACTTTCTTTTAGCACCTAATTAACCTTTGCTATTGTTAAAATATTACCCCCCTGCACTTTCAACCTGAAAAGTCCCTTTGGCATTTAAAAAAACTTATCCAGGCCAAGATGGGTATGAAGTTCTTTAAATTCTTTTTTATTCGAGTTTAGAAACCTCTTCAGATATGTGAACCCTTCATATGGCAGGGCATATCTCTCAAGGCCTGGCTCTGTGCATTTTATACACTCAGAAAAATCACCGGCATTTTTGCGGAATCCGCTCGCTTCATTCGAAGACAGGACAGATTCTATGTCTGTATCCTTTATGTTACCCATGCTTTTGTTTATAAGAGGACACAGAAGTACCTCTCCGCTGCTCCTTATAAAAAAATAATTAAATCCGCAGGAGCAGGGTTTTTTCATTATTCCCGTTTCCAGATATTTTACAAGACTGTCTGCATGAAAGCTCCATTTAAACCCGCTGCCTTTGAAAAACCTGAGCATCTTCTCTTTATCCTCGACTGAGAAGACAAGATCTTTTTGTATCTCTTGATTTAAGTACCTTCCACTCGTGATTATGAATGGCGATATGATGGTAAACAATCCTTTTTCAGCAGCATATTGAGAAATAGTATCCAGTTCACCGATATTGACCGGAAGTATCGTTGTCTTAAGGCCTAAAATCAGATTTGGATAGCGGACCCTGAGTACTGTGAGACCCTTGATAGTATTATCAACCTTATTAAATGCATCTTTGACATTTCTTATTCTTTCATGGATTTCGTTAACCGCATCCATTGCACATACCACCACCAGAGCAATCCCTGTATTTTTCAATACCCCGAGGATAGTTTCCGTCTTCTCAAGAACTGACCCGGTCAAAAAACCGTTAGTTGTAACAGCAACAGATTTAAGCCTCTTCAGGTTAATGCCTTTCAGTCTGACTATTCCTGAAAAGAGATTATCTATATCATCAAGCAAAAACGGTTCTCCGCCTGTGATATCCAGTTCCCTTATATCGGAAAGAAAATTATCGGACAATAATTTCAGCCAGTCCGCTGTTGAGAGTTCCGGTTTGTCTTTCGGTATCCGCCAGATATTGCACATTATGCACCTGGCAATGCAGTTGTGCGTTATCTCAAGGCTAAGAGCCTGAGGCTTGGCGGGTTTACCTGCTATTTTTTTAAGCCTGTATCCAAGCCCGTTATAAACAAGCCTTGCGGCTAATCTGTAAAGACCGAATCCTGTCATGAGCGCCACCTGGATATCACGGGATTCACAGGGTTAAAAGAATGATATTTTAAACACCCATACCATACACCCGTTTGATAGGCTAACTGGTCCATGGTGAATAAGTATACATAGACAAAGAAACCAAGATGGGGTTTTCTAATGAAATATTCACAAATTGAAATAATTAGATGATTGATAAAAAGAACAAGGCCCGGCAAAGGGAATATGGGGATTAGCAGAAAGGCCATTGCCAGATAATACCTTGAGAAAAAGGCACACCAGTGATATAGAGAAACAAAATAACCCCTGAAAACCGCTGACAATACCTGACGGTATCTTACAGGAAGCTCTTTTTTCATAACCAGTTTCCATTTGGTGTGGGTATCAGCAAGGAGAAGAATACCGAAAAACAGGAGTAATAAATAGTGACCGGTTAAAAAGCCTGTAAGCACTATCAGCCACATAATTACTGTCAGAGGCATATAAAACATCTTTTTTACCCTGTCGGGGTGGGTTTTCTGTAGTAAAGGTTCGGATGTTCCGTATTGAAACCTGCGTGAAAAGAATGCCCCTATTTTATTCCTGTGTTTATGAAAGACCACTCCTGAGGGCCGGTATTCAATCTCATATCCATTATCCTTTAATCTCCAGCAGAAATCCACATCCTCTCCCACTGTCATGTCTATGTTGAATCCGCCCAGTTTCAGAAAGATATCTTTTCTGACAAGGAGATTGCATGTGGGGAGATAAAAAAATATGCCTTCTTCCCTTGAACTCTTTGAAAGGTTTCCCATATAAAGAGAGGATGATACCTTTTCATACCGGTCCAGGGCATTTATATCAAACCATGAATCCACCTTTCCGCCAACAGCCCCGTTTGTTTGATCAACAAAGCCAGGGACAAGCATCTTGAGCCACGAGGGGTCTGCGGTACAGTCGGAATCAATAAAGGCGAGGATATCTCCTTTTGCCTCTTTTGCTGCCAAGTTGCGGGAAAATGATGCCTGCATCCTTTCGGTATTCTGAATAAGCTTAACCTGAAACCCTGAAATTATCTCAGGGGTGTTATCATCAGAGTCGTCATCAACCACTATAATATCAAATTTTTCAGGGGGGTAATCAAGTTGTGATAAGGATTTGAGACATCCGGATATCTCATCCGGCCTATTTCTTACTGGAATAATAACAGTTATAGATGGGTAATCGGATAGCTGTCTGTATCCTCTGCTTTCCATAAATCCTTTTCTGACAAGGCTGTTAAGGAATATTTCTATTTTTCCCGGGTCTGCATTTACATGGGCACACAACTCAATAAATGAAATGTATACGCCCTGACTTAAAAGATTGAGAGCGGGCGCCCATGCAGG
>CAZSZQ010000089.1:0-13542 GCA_964610475.1 uncultured Desulfatiglans sp. | reverse complement strand
TGCCCCTGGAGTATCTATTCTTGATTTTCTTGGCATATAAACTTATTACCATTGCAACTCCTCTATGTAAAGCATAAAAACATAGACGTCCCTATAACTACTTAAAAACATAGACGTCCCTATAACTACTATAACTATTACGGCATCGGATTTATGACACCGGAAGATGTCCATTACGGAAGAGCTGATCAAATTTTCAAAGAGCGTCAGGTTGTATTAAATGATGCTTTTTTAAAACATCCAGCGCGGTTCAAAGGAAAAATGCCTAAACCAATGGCCTTGCCAAAAGCTGCCTGGATTAATAAACCGGTACCAGAAATTAGTGACCCATTGCGACACTAAATCCTTTATGGAAGTGTCTCATCCACATTGACACGTTCCGGCAGATATGATAATCTACAATCGATTTTAGACAATATCGTAAACTTAAATGATTTACTTAAAAAATTAAAAAGATAAATTAAAGTAAATAAAAAATTAATAACATGTCCATTGTCAAGAAGTGTTTTCGGTATTTCATATTGAAGAAGGAGTTACATAGAAAGATAAAAGTAATTGCAGCTATGATTTTATTTTACTGCTTGTTTGCAGGGAGTTTTTTGGATGCGAGTGATGATTCTTTTGATTGGAACTTATTTCTTCCTGCTATTTTATCTAAAAAAACTCACGATACTAATGATATTTATTTGAACTTAATTGTAGTAAATAGTGCGACTGAATCAGCCTATGAAAGCAACAGTTGGGAAAAGACTATAAAATTTAAACAGAATGACATTATGCAGGTATTTGAGGTTGCCATATGGAATAATGGTATTCACACCAACCCAAAAAAGATTAGTCTTTATAAATTTGATAAAACATTTTCCCCATTGAAGGATGAATATATTAATGGCGGGCAGGCTTGGGTGGATTATCGAGAAAGCTTTAATATATTAGACGTCAGCGTACCGGAGCCATCAAGCAAAATGAATTTAGAAGCGTTTAAAATCATTATGAGAGCCATAATCAAGAACCAGCCAGCAAAACATTATGGGGTAAAATACCAAGGTCATGGCTCCGGAGGAGGAGATGCCCCGTTGTTTGGCTATACACTTTTGGAAGAAGATGCTGAATTATTCTTATCTTACATTTGCAGTTTGATTGGGAAAAAGATTGATTTTTTAGATTGGAACACGAATTGCGGCTATGGGAGGTATCAGGTAGTTAGAAGTCAATATAAATACGCTGATTACATCCTTGCCTCCGATTTAGAGCGAGGTGGCTATTCATTAGGTCAAGATGGAACATATGAAGATATACAATTGGAGCATACACAATGTATAGAGACTTTTTTTTCAGGAGAAAAATCAATAAGACAATCCCTGATCGATATGATTAATTCTGAAAGACTGTTTTGGGAAAGAGTATTAAAAAACGACATGATCTCAAAACAACTTAAGCAATCAATCAGTATTTATGACTCTGATTATTTTGAAGAATTGATAACCTCAACAGATTTAGAAGGAGGTATACAATCCGGCGATGTACTAAATTATATTAGAAGTAATTACCCCGAGAAGGAACAAAAATATTATGATTTTCGTTTCCATTATATAAGTAACAAAGATTTTTTTCTGTGGGATGTGGACTCAAATGGCCTCATTAAATCAGAATAGGATATGGGGTAAAGTACAATCCTATATATAGGATAAAGTGTAGTTAAGGGTCACCCATTAAAGGGTAAGTCAAATCTCCGAATAGCTCATGAAAATAAAAAATGAAAGACTTGGTAGACCTTTGACATTGGAGAAAGCCCCGATGAACAAAAGTTCAATAATCCCCATAATTCTATAAAATACAAAAGAGATAGTGCATAAAACCGGCATATGTTTTTATGGTGGCAGGGGCCTTACCAGATTGTATCTATTTTCAGTTTAAGAATATGAGCATCACAGGTAATAAGAGGCAACTCATGGTATTGAGCGGTAGCTGCAATTATTCTATCGGGCATATCAGGAACGATATCCCTCGGAATGCCTGTAATCTCTCTTGCAATAAATAAGTCCAGAGGAATAACTTCTATAGGAATTTCATCGGATTCTATCTTAGCCAATAATTTTTTAAAGGCGCTTGAGGGTATTTTATTCTTCTCTACAAGGTATGCCATTTCAACAACAGTAATTACTGAAATATATATTTTATCATTATTCCGGATTGCAGTTTCAAACGCTTCAAGTGCCCTATCTGAAAGACGGTCGGATTTAGTAAGATACCAGATAATAGCATGTGTATCTGCTAAAACTCCAGCCACTATATATCTCCTCTCGGAAAATCAGCCCACATCTCTTTTCTGATTTCTTTAATATCATTGTCAGTAATATCAGCCTTGTTATTAGACCAGAAACCATTAAGGCTTATATATTCACGTTTTCTTTCGGATTTGTGGTGTAAAAAATTGATAAAATCTAAAACCTCCTTCTGTTTGACTAATGGAAGTTTTTTTAAACCATCCAAAACAGTCTCTTCAACATTCATATTGTCCTCTCTATTTATCGGTTAAATCCTATAAGCAATCCTAATATAAAATAAACCCTAAAGTAAGTCAAACCTGCTAAAGGCTCGGATCTATATCATTGCTGTAAAGGGCTGCTAAAATATGTTTTACCTTCATCTAAGGACCAATAAGGGTTAAGGGGTCTCCGAATAGCTCATAAAAAAAATAAGAGGCAACTCATGAGCTGCAATTATTCTATCGGGCATATCAGGAACGATATCCCTCGGAATACCTGTAATCATTCTTGCAACAGATAAATCCAGGGGGATAACCCCTATAGGGGTTTTTAATTCTCCATCGACAATGAACCAAAATGGCAACAGGTGGAAAGATTAAATTCTAATTAAGTAAAACATCCTGATGCTAAAGGCTGGAGGTTATTGCCTAAAAGTTAATTATTTATTTAAGTGAATTAAAACATGCATTTTGTCCAAAAATAAATCATTATAGTGATTATTTAACTCTAAGCTGAAATAACCGGAGAAAACAGTGATGAAGCAATACAGTGAACATGAAATAAGGAAGAAGAAAGAGGAGCTTTATTCGGGTCTTGCAATGGGTAATATTGACATCAGGGATGCCACCAGGAGAATGCGTAAAATAATCGGTTTGACACAGGCGGATTATGCAAAAAAGGTGGCTAAAATATCCCCCAGAATATTGTCGGAGTTTGAAAATGGCGCAGGAAACCCCACCATTGATACCCTTGAAAAGATAGGTAAGCCATTTGGCCTCACGGTTTCTTTTTTACCTCCAAAATCATGGCGGATTGAGAAGGAGGGACGATAGACTACAATATAGCTGGTGTCCATCCACTAACTGTCGTTTTTGTATTCAAGCGGTCAACCCTC
This sequence comes from uncultured Desulfatiglans sp., assembly GCA_964610475.1. Lineage (GTDB taxonomy): Bacteria > Desulfobacterota > DSM-4660 > Desulfatiglandales > HGW-15 > JAAZBV01. The sequence goes on along the minus strand of CAZSZQ010000089.1, from coordinate 10,158 downwards.
AGCGTTCAGCTTTCAGCCAAAGGCATTCAAAATAAAGGGTTAGCTGACAGCTGATCTCTGTTAGTAGAACTGCCTCCTGTGGCGGGGCAGGGGACTCTTCCTGTTTATTATTTGGTAATAAAGAAAAGCCATACACCCTATTTGAACCACAGGCAAAATAAACCGGCCTGAGATTTTATCGGCTAATGCTTAAATGCCCTCTGGCCGGTAAAGACCATGGTAACCTGCGGGTCAGCCTCATTGCACGCCTCAATTACCTCATGGTCTCTCATGGAACCTCCAGGTTGTACGACTGCCGTAACCCCCTGCTCAAGACCTACATCCACACCATCCCTGAACGGGAAAAAGGCATCTGACACCATTGTAGAGCCTGTCAGCCCGCCCCTGGCCTCTGTTGTCTCAAGGTCAATTTCAGCAAGAATGTCGCTCTCAGCTTCTCCTTTTTTTACCTTGAGTTCCATTTCTTTATACGGGATGCCATGGCGTTTAAAGCAGAGGGCATCCGCATATTTTGTATAGGCCTTGCTGACCGCAATTTCTGCAACACCAACACGGTCCTGCTCCCCTGTGCCAATACCTACTGTAACACCGTCTTTGACATAAATAACAGAATTTGATGTAACGCCCTGCTCCACCTGCCAGCCAAAGAGCATGTCAGCATAATCCGCTTCGGAAGGTTTTTTCTCTATTGCATATCTCTTGCCCTTATATTCGGCAGTCGCGAGTTGAAAATCTGCAGATGTCTTAATTTTGTTGATAGGCGACTGCTGTACTATAAAGCCTCCGTCTATCAGGCTTTTAAAGTCAACAAACCTTGTATTTTTATAGTATTCAAGATTATCGATCCTGCTGATTTTTACTATGCGCAGGTTTTTTCGTCTGGCCAGAACCGGGATGGTGCCCTCTTCAAAGTCAGGGGCTGCAACCACCTCAGCATAGATATCGGATACAAGTCCGGCTGTTTCCATGTCAACAGCCCTGTTGAATACGGCGCACCCGCCAAAGGCCGCGATCCTGTCAGCAATATTTGCACGGCTAAATGCCTCTGAAATGGTTTTGCCGTATGCGGCACCGCTTGGGTTGTTGTGCTTAACGATTACTGCAGCCGGCCCTCGCGTGAGATATTTGATGATATTTATTGCATTATCTATGTCTGTAAGATTGGTTTTCCCGGGGTGTTTTCCTGACTGGATCATGTCTTCCTCTGTAATAGCGGCCACAAGGCCGTTCCCCGGTTCTATAAATTTACAGCCTCCCAGCACAAGGTTGCCGTTAATCAGTTCATAGAGGGCGGCCTCCTGACCAGGGTTCTCACCATAACGAAGCCCCTTTTCTATAAGTTCGCCGCTCATTTCATCAGGTATCTTCCATGTCCTTTTTTTGTAGAAAAGCGTCTGCCCCCCAAAGGAGATTGTTATCTCAGGAGGGAAACTGTCATCCATTACTGTCTTATACATTTTTTTTAAATCATTAGGCATAATAACTCCTCTAAATTTTTTCAGCTTTCAGCTCTCTGCCCTTAGCCCTTTTCCCTTTGATCTTTCACCTTTGACCTTTCAGCTTTTAGCTCTGTGCTCTCTGTGGGCTCTGTGAGAGACCTGCTTTTAGTCTTTATGCTTTTCTATATATGCATATGCATTATGGTTATGTATGGATTCAAAATTCTCCGACTCAACCGCAAACCAAGTAATATTCGGATCATTATTAAGCTTGAGGGAAATATCCCTTACAATATCTTCAACAAACATAGGATTTTGATATGCCTTTTCCGTCACGAACTTTTCATCCTCTCTTTTAAGTACTGAAAAGACCTCACTTGAGGCAGTATCTTCCACCAGTCTGATAAGATCCTCTATCAAGATAAATTTCTTAAATCTAACCTTTAGCGTAACAATACCTCTCTGATTGTGGGCGCCATATTCACTTATCTCCTTTGAGCAGGGGCAAAGAGTTGAGATAGGCACATGAATTATGGTTACAATATCGATTACCTTGTTTAATGAGCCCATGAAGGTACATTTATACTCCATTAGACCTTCGCTTCCGGTCACCGGCGCCATCTTGTTTACAAAGTAGGGGAAGGTGATCTCCATATGGGCGCTTTTTGCGTTAAGCCTTGATTTTACCTCTTCAAGTATCTCGGTGAAATTCTGAAGGGAAATCCTTTTGCTGTGCTCGTTGAGCACTTCGACAAAACGGCTCATATGTGTCCCTTTATAGTGGCGCGGAAGACTCACATACATATTTATCTTGGCAACAGTCTGCTGTGTGCCGTTGTTTTTATCGAGTACTGTGATTGGATATCTGATTCCCTTAACCCCTACCTGGTCGATATCTATATTTCTGTGATCCTTGAGGTTTTGTATGTCTTCCATGATTTTCCTTATAACTATCAGTAAGTTAAGTATCTTTTAAAACGGGATCGAATATAAGTCAAATAAAAAACCAATCATGGATTTCATATTTTGCTCCCTCTTAAACCCATTGACCGGATATTTTTAACGCAAAACCATGTAATTTATTACCAAACTACGGCATTTATTTACATATTCTAATGGAACATAATTACACATACTGAAAATTTTACAATGGAAAATCACCTGATTTATTGGTGCTATCTGATAACTGCCTGAAAAGACGGATATTTTAATGTGAGATAACAGGTTTGTTCAAAATGAAAACTGGCATGTTTGTTGCATAAATATGAAAAATGATTAAGGGCCTGATGCAGCTGTAAGATTATGTTTTTTTTGATAGATATTATTTTAAAATTACTTTTAATATGATATATACTTTTATACATTTTCTTCAGCCCTTAAGGCAAAATCTCACCTTTCAGGAGGTCTATCTTTTTTGTCATTCGGGTCGAATATTTTAGACTTTACATATTTCTATTCTTTTTATATGTAATCCCCGCTGGTTTTTATTTTGTTTTAAAGGTGTTAAAGACGGGCTATAGTGGCTCTTACAGATAATTCAACCGGTTTTATTTTGTTATTTTAAAAAAAATTGGAATTATTTTCAGCTGGACCCTGTTATGGATTTCAAAGCTCAAAATTCAAAAAATAAAAATAGCTATTCTGATCAGGAATCAGAGGCCTTTATTTTTTTAGTCAGTAATAACAAGCTGCAAAACGAACTGTTACTGCCGTTTTTAAGCTCCAAAACAGGCCTTGAAGTTGAATGTGTCCCTGATTTTGAGACGGGATGTTTATGCAATGAAAACAATTCTCTATCAAAAAACATAGTTTTAATAGATTTTGAAGGAATTGATACGAAAGATATATGGAACCGGCTTACCACCCTGAAAGATTCAGAACAATCCCATCTGTTTTTTGCTTTGTATAATGTAAGCACCAAGGATCAGATTGAAAAAAAGGCCATGGAAAACGGGGTTAAAGGCATTTTTTATAATAGTGATTCACCGGAAATAATCCCAAAGGGCATTAATACCATTTTAAAAGGGGATCTCTGGTATTCAAGAAAAATCCTGACAAAATGTCTCCTGGATAATATGATACCGGAAAATGATAAGACTAAAATAACCGGTGAACAATTGCTTACACAAAGAGAAAAAGAGGTCCTCGAAATGATTGCATTGGGACTTAACAGCAAACAGATATCTGATGAGTTGAGTATAAGCGCCCATACAGTCAAAACCCATATATACAACGTATATAATAAAATCAATGTTAATAACCGGCTGCAGGCGACATTGTGGGCAGCAAAATTTCTATAAAAAATATTGTTCTGAGAGCCCTTGATAAATAACCATTTGAAAGGCATGTGGCATAATATCCCATGCCGTTTAATATATATGCCATGTATGAAACTTTTTACGGACTAAAAGAAAAACCCTTTCAAATTGTATCCAACCCGCAGTATCTTTTTTTAAGCCCTGCCCATGAAAATGCATTAACCTATCTGGAGTACGGTTTAATAGAAAATGTCGGTTTTATTCTATTGACCGGTGAAGTGGGCGCCGGAAAGACAACACTGGTAGGGCATATTGTGAACCAGTTTAAATCAAAAAAAGAAATCGGGGTTATTTTCAACACCAATGTGACTTCCGATGATTTGATCTATCTCGTAATGCAATCCTTTAACTTGCAGCCCAAAAATGGAAACAAGATTCAAAATCTCGAGGTATTTCAAAAATATCTAATTGACAGGCATGCTCAAAATAAACATGTTCTCCTGATCATTGATGAGGCACAGAACCTTTCGGATGATGCCATTGAAGAGGTCAGGATGTTCTCAAACATACAGAGGGGCAATCAGAACCTACTGCAGATTATGCTTGTGGGTCAGCCCGAGCTTAAAGAGAGACTTTTACAGTCGCGCCATGCCCCGTTTGCCCAGAGGATAGCGGTAAATTTTTTTCTCACAGGGCTTTCAGAAGAAGAGACCGGCGCCTATATTGCCCACCGCCTGAAAAAAGCCGGCGGAGAACCGGTTATTTTTGACAAAGAGGCCGTCAGCATGATTTACCAGGCCTCGGGAGGCATACCCAGGTCAATCAACCTCATGTGCGACACCGCCCTTGTATACGGGTTTGGTTATGAACTCAGAATTATTAATAAGGATGTTATAGAGCAGGTATTGAGGGATAAAGGGGGGATAGGCTTACATGACAATGAAAAAGAGGTCAAAGATACCGGAATAAATCAATTTGAGTTTGTTGAAAATGACATAGATTTATTGATGGAAAAACTCGATAAAGCCAATGAAATGATACTTGAACTGAAGGGCAGGGTAGGCGTGCTGGAAAAAATGCCTGAAAGAGAATTAAAAAAACAATTAACAAAGGAACGTAACAGAAACGATCAGCTTCTTGCAAAACATGCCAAGCTTAAAGCAAAATACAGTATTTTACTGAATATCTGGAAACAGAAATAAAAATCAATAGTAATACTTCTGCACAGTTGTCTTTCTTCTGTTCAGCACAAATCCCAGAAACTTTTCTTTTGGGATCATCTCAAGGGCCTTGTTCACCTCCTGCAGGGATGTCTTTCCTTCTTCCACTATCATGATAATACAGTCCACCAGTGGTGCGAAGGCTATGGCATCAGCCCCGAATAAGAGGGGAGGGACATCAAAGACAACAAGCCGGTCATCATAACGCTGTTTTATTTCATCAACCAGGTTTTTCATACGGGGTGAACCGATGAGTTCTGAACTGTCCGTAATGGTCTTTCCGCCTGAAATCAGCGTAAGCTTTTCTATACTGGGCCAGATAATCAGCTCCTTTAGCGGAAGGCCATCCAGCAGGTAGTCGACTATACCCTTGTCACTGGATAAGCCAAGATACCTGTAAATGGACTGCCGCCGGAAATCGCAGTCCACCAGCAATACTGTTTTATTGAATTCCTTTGCAAAGGAAACCGACAGATTAATTGATGTCAGGGTCTTGCCTTCCCCCGGCTGAACGCTGGTTACCATGATGGTATTCCAGTTTTTTTCCCTTACATATCTCTGAATATTGGTTCTCAGCACCTTGTAGTGTTCTGCTTCAGGGACATCGGGAAAGGCGCATATGATCCTGTTTTTCCTCAGATGTTCCATATCAAGCTCTGCAGAGACGCTTTGCGAATAAACAGGGGGGGCCCATCCGTTTCCGGCATAACCCTCCTTTGAAGGATGCGGTTCAACTCTCCCAGTGTTACCCTCATTTTTCCTGGACTCCTCCTGCTGTTTTGCCTTTTCAAGGGATTTTTTAAGTTCCATGACTGTATCCTTTATTAAGTTATTGTCGTCAATAAATCGGTAGCATTTTTTCTCTCGCCCGCTGCTTAACAGCTCAAAGCTGAAAGCTGAAAGCAATAATACGTTTTTGTCTTTCTCTGCCTGTCTCGCCATAGCTGATAGCGACGGCGGACGTTCTCTGTGGACTCCCTGGCTCGCCATAGTTTTAACGACGGCGGCTGTGAGAGACATGTTTTCAGGTTTTTGCTTTGAGCTTTCAGCTTTGAGCTTTGAACTCTTTACCCCCGTGCCTATCCGAACTTCCGAATCACCTTTGCCTGGAACACACCCAAGTCCATTACAAAGAAATGAAAAATTATCATGCCGGCAACAAGGATCATGGCAATTACCGCAATGGATATAATCCGGAATTGTTTCTTTCGTGCAATCTCCTCCGGGGTGGTAATCTCAGGAATACTTGCAAGCACCGGGAAAGAGGTGGCAGAAACGAGGCTGTCCATATCATATATGCCCTGCTGGGTGAACTCACGCAAAGATGCCCAGCCTACTCCCGCGCCGGCCCCGAGTACGAGCCCGATGAGGATGATTGCAAGACGGTTGGGTTTATAGGGGTTCTCAGGACGTCTCGCCGGATCAATGAGGCTGAAACGTTCTCCCTTCTGGTCCTTCTCAAGGCCCTGCGCCACCCTGGCTTCCATATGTTTCTGCATCAGGTCGTTATATTTTGTCTGGGTGTTCTCCAGTTCCAGGCGGATAGCTTTGTATGTTTCTTCCACCTTTGGTGTATTCAAAATGCGCTTTCGGTATTCATCGGCCGATACATTGACTTCCTGCATCTGGCGTTTTACCGATTCGATCTCTGCCTGAGTGCTTGAGAGCTGTGACGCAAGGGTAATATAGGCGGGGTTGTCAGGCATTGCGCTGCTCTGAACTATATTATCGGCGGCATCATCCCTGCTGCTTACGCGTTTTTCGAGTCTGGCTATCTCAGCCTTGGCTTTTACAACATCAGGGTACTGGTCCGAAAACCGGGTTTGAAGATAAACAAGCTGAACCTTTAATTCTGCAAGCCGTACCTTGTCATTTTTCTCTTCCTCTATATCCTGAGGAATGCTTGCAAGCTGCGTCTGGAGATAGCCTTCCCTTTCCTTAAGGGATCTGAGCTGCTCGTTAAGACGTGCGATAGTGCTTTCCATGTTGTTAAGGCTCTGCATGTTAACCTGTAAAAGGTCAGGCAGTTCATTTATATGTCCTGTCTTAAAGGCTGACATCTGTGATTCGAGTTCTGCAAGCTTTGTTTTTACCTTTTCCATCTCCCTTTCCAGAAACTCTGATGTCTCTGTCGCCTGTTTTTCCCTGACCTTTAGATTTTCCTCAAGAAAAAGTGATGTCATAACATCGGTGACCCTCTGCACTGTATCCGGGTTCCTGCCTTCATAGGAAAGGGTAAAAGCTATAGTGGCGGTGGAGGGCCTCCCTGTTCGGCGGTCATTGATTTCCGCACTGATGGGTTCGAGATGTATATCTTCCCTCATTTTAGCCACTATTTCCTCAGATGTCCAATTGTCTCTAAGTTCCTGATACAGGTTAAACCGGCTTATTATCTCATAAAGCCTGGTAAAGCTCATGATCCTCTGATGGATCACCTGAAGTCTCTGCTCGGCAAAACTGGTCACTGTGTTCATGACGAAATCGGCAGGAATGTCCTGTTCTTCAATCAGAATGGTGGATTGCGACTTGTATATGGATGGAAGAGACATCGCTATGATTCCTGCCGTTAAAAAAATAATTATGAATGGCAGGATAAGACTCCATTTTCGTCTTTTTACAATGGCCATGTAGCCGGACATGGTCATTACTTTTGGGTCCATTTTATACCTCAAGAGTGTTAGTAGTTAATCCATAAGCCTTATTCCGTAGCTTATCTGCAGGAAAACAAGATTATGCCTCCTGGAATTATCATCAATGCGGTCTTTGGTATATGAATAATAATACCCTGTATCCAGCATGAAATCCGGGAATATTTCCCATCTCATGCTGGGTCTTATAAAAAATGTATTTTCATCTATGGCAGAATAGCCGTAGCTGCCTGCATCGGCCTTGTTTTTAAAAAGACCGCCGGATATGCCCAGTGATGATATTTCCGCGAACTGTTTTCTCCAATTGAGTACAAACTCCGAGCGTTCAACATTTGAGCCTCTGCTGCTGGATGGTTTAATATCCTGTGATATTCTTAAGCTTCCTCTGGCAAATTCCCCCCTTTTTTCAAGCACAACCGTCCCAACCCCGCCATATTCCTTATTATTTTGTTCAACTGTCCTGATCTGAAAACCAAGGGAAGGGTCAAAATATAGCTGCTGAACAGAATAATCGGTATCCGTGTTATTGATACCAATATCCACCAGTAAATTTACTGTCTCTGTAAACTGGTATTTTATGCCTGCGGTTGCGTAATAATAATCACTCTCAGAGGTTTCGTATTCATAGTTTGCATAACCCGCATTAAACCGGCCTATGGTTCGCTCAAGCAATTTGCTCAGGTCTATTGTATAACCAAAGCTGCCATAAAATGCCTTCAGATCCTGTGAGTCAATATTGCCGCTCCATTTTTCATCCATGTAGCCCCCTGAGACCGAAAGGGTGCTTTTTTCCGAAAGGCTGAATTCAACACCCATACCGGAATCCATGGTTTCACGCTTGTCATTGGAGACTATAAGCCCGGTAATATCGATATCCCTGTCAGGACGGTAGGTTACAGAATAGGATGCATTTCCCCTGATGCCGGTAAGTATACCGGGCTTAAAATAAAAGTCACCCATGTAATTCTGATCTGTATGATCATATTCATCATTGTCTGAATAAAGATATCGGGTTGCATTTGCTGATAAACCGATGCTGGAGCGCTCGGTTTTGCCTGTGATTTTAAGCGCAGGTGTAACCTGTGCAATATAATCATCCACTTCATTCGCGGCTGAGCCTTCTATGTTGTCATCATATTCGGTCCGTAAGGCCAGAGATGGCGACGCCACAAAATCAACGGAAAAGAGAACCGGTGAATATCCAAGTATGATAAGACAGCATAATGTAATAATTTTTTTTATTTTAATCATGTTTATTCCTCTATATTTATTATCTCACGCCCGTTCACTGCGTTCACTAGAGCACGCGGAGGACGCAGAGAAAAGCGTTTTTTGTTTTTAGTTTTTAATTATAAAACGTTTTTTTCTTTCTCTGTGTTCTCTGTGGACTCTGTGAGAGACATGTTTTCAGGTTTTTGCTTTGAGCTTTCAGCTTTAAACTCTTTGCTCTCTGCTCCATGCTCTTCGCTCTTTGCCCACTCCTCTTCCCTGTCCACCGAAGCCGTGTGCGAAGGAGGATACTTCTGCTCTTCTTAACTTCCAATCTTCCGCTTTCACCTTTGAGCTTTTCTTTTACTGCACCACCACCACATCTCCCTTTTGAAGCAGTATGTTCTGCTTCAGGTCCTCTTTATCGGTTACGGCATCGTAATCAAAATAAAATATTTTGCTGGCACCGTTTGTCTCACGAAAAATACGGATATTGTTTTTTTTGGCATAGGGGTTAAGCCCGCCTGCCATTGCAAGGACCTGAAGAATGTTGACATTTGAATTAAGGACATAACGGCCCGGATTATTGACCTTGCCGATAACATAAACCACCATGCTGCCCAGTTGCTGAACCATTATCGAGAGATTAGGCTCAGCCATGAAAACAGTGATTTTTTCTTCGAGCTCCTTTTTAAATTCTGCAACACTTTTTCCGGAAGCAGTTATTTCACCGATCAGGGGGAAATGGATTTTGCCGTCAGGCAGCACGACTACTGTTTTTGTAAGCGCTGCATTGTCCCAGGCGGTTATTTCAAGCACATCCCCCGCACCGATAATGTAGTCGGCTGTTGGGGATTTTTCATCTGCAAAACCTGATGAACAGGCCAGCATATTTAAGATCATCACGATTGTTAATGTGTATTTTTTCATAAAAATAATTCTCCTGTTTATTTATCTCACGCCCGTTCACTGCGGAATAAAGCTGCAAGCTTCCAGCTCAAAGCTGAAAGTAAAAACCTAAAAGCCCGGATTCCCCGATCCGGTCTTCACACAGGGTTACGCCCCGACACCCAGGCCGGGGAATGACGTTCTGGCCTGGATTCCAGGTTGAGTCCGGGATAGAATATACGATTTTTATTTCTAATCTTCTGCTTTTCTTTCTTTCCTTTGAGCTTTTCTTGTCACGGCGTAGCTAATAAGCGAAGACGGAAGCTTTCAGCTTTTACTCCTTATCCCTTTGAGCTTTTAGCATCCAGCTATATCTAACCTTCTTCTCTTCTGTCTTTCCTTTGAGCTTTGAGCTTTCAGCTTTGAGCTTTGATCTCTCCACCCTTATAACTCCTTCAGCGCTGCCTCGGCCTCCTTCTTTCCGGGAAAATTCTCC
>CAZSZQ010000088.1:0-13703 GCA_964610475.1 uncultured Desulfatiglans sp. | reverse complement strand
TTTTCTTTCTAGGATTTTTTCAAGACTTTTTTCATCTGCCAGCCTTACCACCTCCGGGTCAATTGGTATTTCTCCTATAAAGGGCACATCCATGGCCCCAGCCATCTTCTTTCCGCCCCCCTCACCAAATATATTGATCTTTTTATTGCAATGGGGGCATGAAAGGCCGCTCATGTTTTCCACAACACCCAGGATATTCATTTTGACCTGACGGCAGAAGGTGATGGATTTTCTTACATCTGCAAGGCTTATCTCCTGGGGGGTTGTTACTAAAAGGGCCTCTGCGTCAGGAATATTCTGGGCAACGGTCAAGGGTTCATCACCGGTACCGGGAGGGGAATCTACTACCAGAAAATCCAGGTCACCCCAGGTTATGTCTGATATAAACTGTCTTATAGCGCTAATTTTTAATGGGCCTCGCCAGATAACCGCCTCATCCTGATCATGCATCAGCATGCCCATTGAAACAACCTCCAGGTTTTCTGAATATTCAAAGGGTGTTACCTCATTTTTCCCGGTTACAGTCAATCCGTTTTTTACTTTAAGCATATTAGGGATGCTGGGGCCATGCAGATCAACATCCATTAGCCCAACCTTGTTCCCTCTTCTGCTTAATAATAGGGCAATCATGGAAGAGACCGTGCTCTTTCCAACGCCGCCTTTTCCGCTCATTACAACTATCTTACGTTTTATTCTTTTCAGATTTCTTTTAATACTTAAATCCTGTTGAGTCCTTTCAAGATCTGCAGGTGTTGTTATTGTATTCTGCAATTTTTACTCCTTAAAAAAAGAGGAACCGTTAAAAATCCTTCTGGTTCCTCAATATATGTTAAAATGATTATCTTAACTTTCTAAAACCACCCTTTTATATCTCAAGCCATGAGTCAGAGTAAAGAGAATGGCCCAGAATAACCTTAGCTGTCTTTGCATAATCCTTTAACTCCTTCGTAAGATCACCCATGATTATATCTTCTCCATCCATTATCTTGTGTATCAGCTCAACGATGTCAGGTCTTTTTCCTCTGGCAACTGCAAAAAGCGCATCATCATAGGCATCTGCAATACATGAGTACATGCCTTTTCTTTCAAGCATTACCATATAGGTAGTATTAAGGATTGACCTCAGGTGCTCAGGCGGACCATTTGATATATTTGACAGGCCGCATGTGGATTTTACACCCGGGAACATCTCCTGGAGCATCTCCTGAAAGGTTAAAAGGCTAATAAGTTGCTGCTGCTGGATATTAACCGGAGTAACGAGACCATCAACAAAAATATCTTCATTGGGTATTCCGGCCTCATTTGCAGCATATAAAAGCTCTGCAGCCAGTACCCCTCTTTCATTTTCATCACGCGGCAGCCCTTCAGGCCCCCACATAAGGGCTATCATGTTGGCTTTATATTTAACTACAAGAGGTATCATTTTTTCATAACGCTCAGGACGGCACATTATGGAATTTATAATTGCCTTGCCTTTATGAACCGCAAGGCCAGCCTCCATTGCCTCTATATTCATTGTATCAAGGCAAAGAGGAACAGAGTCTCCAATCTCTTCCTGAACCGTCTTTACAACAAACTCCATAAGCTCTGCTCCGCCTTTTTTAGCAGGGCCCAGATTAATATCAATCCAGTCCATGCCCCTTTCTTTCTGTCTTTTTGCTTCCGCGGCAATGGGGCCCGGGTCTTTTTCTTTAAAAGCCCTGCCAATTTCCCGGTTTATAACATTTAAATTTTCTCCTATTAGTAACATGGGATTATCCCCCCTTTAATTTTATTTCCAGTTATCCTTTAAGAATTTTGGTATAAGTGCCGCATCCCTTGGCCCTATCATGATCTGCCAGCCAGGAAGCTCCTCTTCCATTTCACCGCTAATAGATGCCGCATACCCTGGTATTATGACCTTTCTGTGCTTAATCTTATCCGCGATACCGGATTTTTTTACAAATGCTCCAACAACATCACCTGAAAATTTACCGGCTGCCCAGGCTGTCATAACAGAGAGGCCTTCTGTGTCTACAATTAAGAGCCAGCTGGGAACCCTGCTTCCCTCTATCTCACCGCTTACTATAAAAAATGTAAGTGAGAAATTTGAACTAATCAGGACCGGTGAGTTTTCATCAGGTGACCCTATCTCATATATTCCCTTGGTTACTGTCATTGGTCTCTGCGGATCTGTGTAGAGATTAAGTCTTTCAAGCAGAAGAGGGAAGAGGCTTTCGCCCCTAAAATCCGAGAGAACAACGATTCCACCGTATTTTGCTATAAACATTGCGGCTATCATTGTTTCTATATCAAGGTTATCGGCCATTTCACATGGAAATGTGATAGTCGGGAAACCAAGGGTCCTGTTACCCGCCTTGAGGGCAGCCCTTCTAATGACTATTTGATCCTGAAATGCCTGTTTAATCTCCCTTGCACCTGAATCAAATACTATGTCCTTTACTCCCATGCCTGTTAATTTAGTACTCATACCGATAAGTTCTTCAACATTGTTTGCCTTGATGGCGACAGGAAGCCCGCTCTCTTTGGCGAGTTTGCCCATATCTTCTATATTACCCTCTGTTGCTGCATACAGAAGAGGCCTTTTAAAGGCGCATACATCAACAGCAGCCCTCATAACATCCACCTTCTCGGTCATAAGAATCAGGTTGAATTCGCTCTCGGTGGCGATCTTTTTGGCTACCTTGGCAAAGGTGCCGGAATCTCCTTTAACATCCTTAAGAGCAACAAGTTCTGGCCTCAGGTTTAACCCTACCCTTTCATATTGTAGGGCATTCCACTCCTTGATCTTTTTTTCCAGGTCGCTTGCTTTGATATCTGAATTTAAAACCGCGGCAATACCTGTAGGATTATAGAATGTCTTCTCATGCCTGAACATTACTGTTTCACCACCGATTTTAAAGGCCCTTGTGCCGGTGCCTATTGATACAGGTCTTATAGGTGGCGCCGAGGCCTCTGCTAATTGCTCTTTTGCCTCGCTTGAGACATAGGGGCATGAGTCAAGTTCTGCTTTACCGGCTGCCAGGTTCATAGCAAAGGCCAGACAGGTTGGAACGCCGCACTCCCCGCAATTTGTCTTTGGTAACAATTTAAAAATCTGTATTCCGGTTAATCCCATAATATGCTCCTTGTTTAATTTCTTAACCTACAATCGATTCCATTTTAAGCGCCGGGTGATCTTTTGCCTTTAGATGAGCCATTACCTCTTCTTCAGTGACACCAACGGTTTCATCCGCTATCCTGTCTATAAGATCCGGGCACCCAAGCGCTGTGCCGCGTTTTATAAGCCTGTCCTTAATCTCTTCCTTTAATGCCTTGGGCATCCACACCATCCTTAAGAGCCCGCCGTCACCTATACAGAATTTTCCCTGTGTAATGTTGTATTTAGAATGACCGACAAAACCTGGGGAGGACTGCCCTCCGCCCATTACACCAGCGAGTGTTGTGAACTTCATGCCTGATGGCGTTTCACCTGTGTAATCCCGGTTTACGGTCATTATACCATTACATGATGGAAGCACAGCGGCTATACATTCACAGCATCCGCATGTTGTCATGGGATCATAAACAATACTGTAAAAATTATAATGAGTTATGGTCTGACGTGATGCCTTGTATACAAAATCATTAACACCTTTCCACTGTCCAAGTTTTGTATTAAGACACTCGCCCTTTTCAACAGGCTGGTTTGGCCCGGTTGGATTGATCTCAAAGGAAGCCTTGCAGTCCATCCAGTTATATGCGCCGCATAGACCGGTCCTTTCAGGACTTATAACGCATACGTGACTTGGGGCAAATGACTGGCAGAGTGTGCATGAATAATAGGTCTCTACACTTTCGTCAGACATCTTTTCAACCCTGTCATCCCTCAGCTTGTATTCTGCCCTGGCCTTTACTGTGAGTTTATCAACATCTTCCTTTTTTGTATATAGCGTCACCTGGACCTTATCAAGGACCTTACCAAAATCCTGATGGTATTTTGCATGAAGTATCTTGCCTATATCCTTCAATGAGAATCCCTTTTGAACAGCAGGTTCACCAACCCTTATCCATGCAATATCCCTCTGACCGATATGCATGATGCCCTGTGCATAGTTGATAAGATGGTGTATCTGCCTCTCAAGAATCGGCTCAAAATCAATCTGCATCTTTCTTCCTGCAACCTGTACATAGATACCAAGCGGTAAACGGTCACCCTTTTTTATATCTGAGACATCAGGTCCAACAAGAGTAACCTTTCCATCTTCGATCTCATTCATCTCCGCCATCTTGCATAGCTCTGTTGCCTGGGTTCTGCCGCCTCCCATTTCAAGATAGAGATCATCCTTGCGGACCCTCTCTCCTTCAAACGCAGGGCCATATGCCAGAGGAATGTCTATTTCGGCTATAGTAACCTTAAGGCCTCTTATTTCTATGGATTTTGATGGCATGTCATCATGCTTTATATTGGCAACAACATGCTCATATGTACAAACACCGGTTGGCAGAACTTCAGGAATATCCGTATCAGCTATTGTAGGGAATCCCCAGTTTATTGCGCCTGCTGCATTGGCTGCCCATTCAGCGTTTACATCACCAAGTGCATTAACAAATGCAAACACACGGTCTTTCTGATATTTGAGCATATTCCTGTAATCCCCAGGCTCTATCCCGCCAAAGGCCATTCCCGCCCTGTTTGCAAAACCCAGGGCAAAGACTGCCGCGGAAATATCCGGCCCGAATGGAACAAGGCGTGTATTCCAGCCTATCTGAACACCCTGCTCAATAAGCTGTTCAGCAAAGGTGGTGCCGTTCTGGTTGGCTGCCATAAATACGTAGATAGTTTTAAGCTGATATTCTTCAGCCATTTTCTTTGCTGTTGCCGAATCAGGGGCGGCACCAACAATGGCTGCAAACCCTGGTGCGGTACCGTCAACAAATTCTACGCCTCTTTTTCTCATGATGGCATCATCAGCCGCACCAAGCCAGATCTTTCCGTTTTCTATATCAGGGTCTTCTACCTCAGGCTGATAAAAGTTCGGATCTTCAACATAGCGAATTGCCTCGACTATCTCTTCGGCAAAAAGTGCTGCCATGCCTGCATCCAGCAGTGGGCCAAGGTAAGGCAGGTGACAATCCTTTTTAACATGGGGTGGCAAAAGCTTGCGTGCAAAATCAAGCGGCTTTTTCGCTGACTCAAGGTCTGTCACCTTGAGTCCAGTAAGTGAATAAATTATTGGTAAATAATAGGCTGTGTTTGGAAACTCCAGTTTCTGGCTTCCGCCATAAGTCTCAAGGGCCTTTTTATATTTTCCCTCTGCTTTTGATACTATATTATAAGCTCCCTGAATAGCCGCAAAGGCAACTAATTTTGACATATTTTTTATCCTCCCTTCTTAAGAGGTTATTGTTTTATAGATTTGCCAGCAGTCTTATAATAAAAGCTGCTGACATGCCGGTTCATATCTATGCCGCTTCCAGCTTCTGCCGGTCGGCCATATCCATAAGCACCCTGGTACGTGCCTTGTCGATCCCCAGCGCCTTACGTTTCTTGTCTATATGTGCAACCATCTTTCTTGCGTGTTCGTAGGGATCGGTCTCAAGATCCCACATACCGCCATATATTCCCTCAAGTTTTTTATAAAGGTAGTCCTCAAAAACAGGAGCTCCACCAACAGGAAGTGTTACACCAAATACTGTATAGACTCCAGATGCTACAAAATACTGGCCAATGCTTATTGCCTTTTCACTCATCCATTCGGGTGCTGAACCGGCAGCAGGAAGATCGCTTATATCATTACCAAGACCTCCTGCCTTTACAACTTCAGTCGCCGCCATAAGAATCCTGCTGTTATCAACACATGATCCCATATGCAGAACAGGAGGTATGCCCACAGTTTCACATACCTCGGCCAGGCCAGGTCCGCAGTAAACCTTTGCTGATTCGGGTGTGAGAAGGCCTGCCTTTCCGCATGTGATGGCATTGCATCCGGTTGTAAGAACTATTACATCATTTTTAAGAAGTTCCTTTACTATTGTAAGGTGGGCCTCATCATGAACAGTTCTTGCATTGTTGCAGCCCACAACACCGCCGATACCTCGTATGCGTCCATTTATAATGTTATCGTTTAGTGGAGTATATGAACCTCTGAAGGTGCCACCAAGATGATAATTGATTGCCTCGTAGCTAAAACCGGCAATAAGATCAGATGTATTATTCGGTATCATTACCTCCTTTTCCCTGTTCTGGAAGTTTTCTATTGCCGTCCTGACGATCTTTTTTGCATCTTCAAAGGCTGTATGTTCATCGAACTCAATATGGATTGTATTTCCAGATGCAATTCTTGCCCTCGGGTTTGTTGTAATAATCTTTGTATGAAAACAGTCAGCTACATTAGCAACATTCTCCATTATGCACTGTACATCAACAACCATTGCCTCAACAGCGCCTGTTATAATGGCGAGTTCCTGCTGAAGGTAATTCCCTGCAAGTGGCACACCGTGGCGTATAAGTATCTCATTTGCTGTACAGCAGATACCTCCAAGCTGGATTCCCTTGGCCCCTTTTTCCTTTGCATATGCGATCATCTCGGGCAGTTCTGATGCAGTAACTATCATTTCACTTAAGAGAGGCTCGTGACCGTGAATAATTATATTAACATGATCTTCCTTTAAGATACCCAGGTTTGCAGAGCTCTTTAAGGGATATGGGCATCCGAAAAGGACATCCTGCAGGTCAGTGGCGATCATTGAGCCGCCCCAGCCGTCTGCAAGCGCTGCTCTTGTGCACTGTTCAACTATGTTCTCATAATGCTGATCAACGCCCATATGTGTCCTGTGCATTATCTCGACGATTTCACGGTCAATGCCCCTTGGAATAACCCCAAGTTTTTTCCATAATTCATATCTGGGTTTGGGCGCACGTTTTACTGTAATTATCTCTCCTGTCTGTTGCCCCCACTGGGCAAGTGCCTTTTCGCCCATTTCAACAGCGATCTCATCGATATCCCTGTCCAGCATCTTGCCCTCTTTGTCCTTGACCTTTATTTCAACGCCATAGTCAGGGGCGATCTCAAGTAGCTTTTTTGTATCCTGGATCTTGTAATCATGCGTCTCTTTTCTGGCCGCAGCAAGAAAGGTTTCTGCAACACCTCTTCCATGATCAGAGTGTGATGCTGATCCTGATGCAACCATCCTTGCAAAATTCCTTGATGCTATTGTTTCAGGAGTAGCACCGCATAGGCCCTTGCGATCATCTTTTCCTTCAACCCCGCCCTTTGCCAGAGGAAGCCTGCAAGGCCCCTGTGCACAGTTCTTACAGCATGTCCCCTGTATACCAATATTGCAGGCTTTCATTGTCTGGGCCCTGTCAAAGATTGTTTCTATTTCCATTTCTCTTGATCGGTCAATCATGGCTATTGTTGCCTGATCAACAGTAAGATCCTGGGCTCTTACAGCCTTCTTTTCCTTTTCAGCAACTGCTTTGACCTTTACTTCTTCTGTAGTCATTCTGAGGTTCCTCCTCTTTAGGTTAATTCCTTTATAACTGCTTCTATACCTGTTCAATATTAAACAATAATAAAATCAGATCCTCTTGTGGATCCTGTCAAGATTTTTAGTGAGTCTTTCAACAAGATCCATCTGATCTTTGGATGGTGTTTTTGTTTTATCGCCAGAGGCTGAGGGTATCATTTCCTTTTCATGTTTTTCTCTCTCTTGAGCTCTTTTAAGCCTTAAGGCCTGGAGATCTTCTTTTTCTTTGTTTTTTGCTTCTTCCAAAACTCTTAATGCTTCAGCCTTTACTTCTGCTTCTGCTTTAGCCCTGGCATCTGACTCTGCCTTTGATTTAGCATCTGATTCGGCTTTAGCTTTAACCTCAGCTTCTTTTTTCTTTGCCTCCGCATCGGCTTTTGCTTTTTCTTCAGACTCTTTCTCTGCCTTCGCTTTGGCATCAGCCTCAACCTTTACTATATCTTCTTTCTTTTCCTCCTTCTTTTTTACAGGCTCGGACTTTTCCTTCTTTGGTTCAGGCTTAGTTTCCGCATTCGGTTTTTGTGGTTTGACTTCTTTCTTTGCGGGTTTTTCTTTTTTATCTTCCTTTTCGCTCTCAACAGAAAGATTCATCTTCGGGGAAAAAGAGGCGAGATCTATTTTGGGGGCGGCCATCATCTTTGAAATCCCAGTAATATCCTTAGCGGTTCCGCCGTTTGTCATCAGGTTTATAAAAGACCTAATGATCCTGACACTTTCAGGATGCCTTAAAATAACAATATCAGATCCTGCAAGGAGAAAACATACAGCAGCCACAACCTCCATAAGGACCGGTCTTTTCTCCGGATCACCCAATGTCGGCGCTTGTTCTGCTGTTTGACCTGCTTCCTTGCTTTTCCATATCTCATTACCTATATTATTTATCATTGGTATCTGAAGTTTATCGTCTTCCTGGGTAAGTGCAGCCATTCTTATTCTTTCCATGACCGAATAGCCGTATTCAAGTCCATACCCCAGTCCACCGGTTGTTGGATCTATAATGATTTTTTCCTTCTTTACACCAAGGTTTCCTAAAAGGATGTTCAGTTGTTTGGCAAGGTTTACATCGATTGGCGATGATGACACAATGGTATGACCGTAACCTAGTGCGCTTGCACCGATACCTTTATAGTTACCTTCTTCTACTGGTGCAAGAGAGATATTTTTACCTTGACATGCCTCGGAAATCTTCTTTAATACCTCTTCATCCTTCTGATTATTGGCTGTTCCCCAGAAAACAAGAGGTACCTTCACTGCCTTTACCAACTTTTTAGCCAGGGCAGCGGCTTCATCCGCGCTTCTGTTCATGCCGTTCGGATCAATACTTTTTAGCTGAATAACAATAATATCTGCGCCATATTCCTCTACGCATTTTTTTGCCCATTCCACAGGGGATGAGAGCACCTCTTTCAACGCCACAACAGCAGGTGCGGGCCATTCTTTTGATGGGTCATAATCCCACACCTCCATTGCTATTTTAGGAATATTCGGCATCTTGCCTTCAAACAGATGGAAAGGATATGAATCTTCTCCTCCGATTTTTACTGCACTGCTACCGGCACCAGTCACTGTTTCACCAATAACTCCTGAATAGGGCTGTTTAGGAATTATAAAGGCCAATGTTATTACCTCCTTCTCGTTAGTAAGATTATTAGTTGAAAAAAATAAAATCAGTAAAAATATAAAATTTTTATTAGTACGATAAAAAAATCATCTGATTCATACAATTGAGAATAAAAAAACAATTAGCAATAGTTTAGCATGGTCACTTTGTCAAGGTTTTTTTCCAGTAAAATGGAATATTTATGATAAAATTTGACAACAATATATAGTATATTCAAATAATGAAATACAATATATTGTAAATTATCAGGGTATTATATTTTGAAAAATCTTATAGGCCGCTTTTATTGATTCACTGTTATTATTCAGTTTTATTGTCGGTATACCCTCAAGGTCATAGTTCCTTACATTTTTATCTTCAGGGATTATCCCGGCAACCTTTAATCCGAAATCTTCTGCAATCCTTATAAGGTCTTCTTTTTTCTCTCTAACCTGATTTATTATAAACAGTTTTTTACCAATCCTTATCCCTAACTCATCTGTTAATTCAGCTATCCTGGCTGCGGACAAAATACCCCTTCTTGATGCATCAGAAACAGTAATAAGAAGATCAATATTGTTTGTTGTAAGCCTGCTTATATGCTCCATTCCCGCCTCATTATCAATAACAATTGATACATAATTATTTATAAGCCTGCTTAAATACTGGGTTAAAAGGGTATTTGCTGCACAATAGCAACCGGAACCTTCCGGTCTTCCCATCACTACAAGATCGTAACCCTCTGCCTCCACAACAGCCTGTTCAAGTTTCATCTCCATAAAAACATCTTTTGTCATACCTGTGGCAACACCCTTTTTCATCTCTTCTCTGGCATCCCCCAGGGTAGCCTCTACCTTTAAACCCAAGACCTCATTAAAATTAGCGTTTGAATCTGCATCAACAGCAAGAACAGGTGTTTTTTTGTTATCAACAAGATACTTCACAAGTAAACCAGCTATTGTTGTTTTTCCTGTGCCACCCTTACCCGCAAAACCGATACTATATGGCATAAATTAAAACTCCTTTTAAAATTTTTCCGAGTCTACTCCCATTGATTACAACATAAATAAATATTAATAATATCAACATATTATAATATATATTACAATATTTTTTTTTACCAGTTTTTAGTTGATATTATATATAAAATTATCTAGAATCAATCGCTTTTAAAAACTCTTAATAAATATCCAAAGATACTTATATGCTTATTAAAAAAATATGGAACAATATCCTAAATGACCTGGAGTTAATTTTTCCTAAATCGGAAATAGAAACATGGTTCTTAAATACTGAATGTATTAAATTTGATGATAATAATGCTGTAATTGAGGTCCCTAATAAATTTGTGGCAGTATGGCTGCGCGATAACTATTTAAATGAAATAATAAAGTCATTTAAAAAAATAACCGGTAAAACACCTGAACTTACTTTTAACTATAAAAAAAACAATACCCTTAAAATAAATGAAAAACATATTCCGTACAATATTGTTAATAAATTTAATAAGTTAATGAAATTTGAAAATTTTATAACCGGTGAATGTAACCAGTTTGCATACTCATCATCTGTTGAAATTGCTGAAAATCCCGGTGATTATTATAATCCTTTTTATATATTTTCAAAAAACGGTATTGGTAAAACACATCTTTTAAACTCTATTGGAAACAGATTAACTTTAAATAATAAAAAATTAAATATAAGTTATATAAACTCAAAGGATTTTATTTTAGATTATAATTATTTAATTAAAAATAAAAATTATAATAGTTTTAAAGAAAAATATATTAATTTTGATGTTTTTTTATTTGATGATATACAGTATATTAGTAATTCAGATAAACTTCAGGATGAATTAATTTCTATTTTGGATTATAATAATCTTAAAAAAAAACAAATAGTTATTACAGGTGATAGACCTCCGGCAAATTTTAATAAATTTAATACTAATCTTAAATCAAGATTAGGTTCTGGTCTTTTAGCTGAATTAAAAGAAATTGATGTAAAAACAAAAATAAAAATATTAAAAAGTATTATTAAAAATAAAAAAATACTAATACAAGATGATATATTTAATTTTTTAATAAAATCAAATGATAATATAAAAAATATAATAAAAAATATTATTCGTATTGAAACGTATTTATCTTTAAATAAAGGTAAAGTAAGCTTGTCATTGGTTAAGTCTATTATTAAGGATAAATATGACGTAAATATAAGCTTGGAAGATATTAAATCGGTAATAGCCGGATATTTTAATATTTCTTCTTCTGATATTTTATCCGATAAAAAGAGGTCTGTATATTCATATCCTAGACATCTAGCTATGTATATTGCCAGAAATTTAACTGATCTTTCTTTTAAAGAGATAGGTTATTCTTTTGGTGACCGAGATCATTCAACTGTAATTTATGCTATAAAAAAGATAGAAAAATCTATTAAAGAAGGGAATGAGGTTAGCAGAGATATAAACAATATTAAAAATCTATTAACATAATTTTTGCTTTTAATTATTTCTGCCAACATTTTTTTAACATTTTATTTTAAAAGTTTAAAAATTTTATAACGATATTTTTAAATAAAAGATAAATAATATTTTTTTTAAAAAAAGTCAGATTTTTTAATAAAATCATTTTTAAAAAAAATATTATTATAATAAATAGTTAATTAATTTTTAAACAATACAACAGGCTTTATTATTACTATTATTTATATAAATAAATTAATAACAGGAGGAAGGCATGGAAATAAAGGTTAACAGAGACTCTCTTTTTAAGTCAATATCAAAGGTACAAAGTATTATAGAGAAAAGAAGTAACATGCCTATTCTATCAATGATACTTATTACTGCTGATGAAAGGTCAGTAAACATTTCTGCTACAGATCTGGAAATAAGTATGCAACAGAAAATTGATGCCACCGTGGTCGTTCCAGGGAGTATTACAATATCAGGAAGAAAACTTTTTGAAATACTTAAAGAAAGTAAAAGCAATGATATTTTTATTAAGGAAAGGGAAAATAACTGGGTATTTATTTCAGATGATAAAACCAAATATAATCTAGCATGTATGTCTGCAGAAGAATATCCTGTTTTTATTGAACCTGAGGACGTAAAAATGGTTGAAATGGAATGTTCCTCTCTATCAGAAATGATAAATAAAACTATTTATGCAATTACACTTGAGGAAGCAGGGTATAAACTTTCAGGTGTTTATACTGAAAAGATTAATAAAGAAGAAATAATTTATTTAAGAATGGTATCAACAGACGGACACCGTCTTTCACTTGTTGATAAGAATACGGAGAACCTCGATAGTTTGAGATTGGAAAAAGGTGTTATGATTCCCAAAAAAGGATTAATTGAACTAAATAAACTTGCATCTGAAGGAGAGAAAATTAGCATTGGCTTTAAAGAGAATAACTGTGTAGCTAAAAATGAAAATTCTCTTATTATAATAAGGCTTCTTGAAAGTAAATTTCCGGATTATAAAGATGTTATATCAATTGAATTGAAAAATAATATTAAAATAAAAAGGAATGATATTTTAAACGGTATGAAGAAAATGATGATTCTTAGCAGTGAGAGTTCCAAAGGAGTACAAATAACACTACAAAATAATACAATGGAGCTTGTTTCTATAAATCCTGATCTTGGAGATGTTAAAGATAATCTTGAGATTGATTATAAAGGTGAAAAGGTTGAAATGGGATTTAATTCAAAATATTTTGTTGACGCTCTTCAGGCAATGATAAGTGAAAATGTAATTATTGATTTTAATGACAACTCAAGTCCATGCATGATACATGGAGAGGATGATAAGGGATTTTTAGGACTGATTATGCCTATGAGGATTTAAATGGAAGAAAAAGAAATCAACTATAGTGCCGAGGATATAAAGGTACTTGAAGGTCTTACTGCAGTAAGAAAAAGGCCGGCCATGTATATAGGCAACACCTCATATGAAGGGTTGCATCACCTTCTATGGGAGATTGTTGATAACAGTATTGATGAGGCAATGGCCGGATATTGTGATTTTATCGATATAAAGGTTCTTACTGATGGAAGTATAAGCGTATTTGATAATGGAAGGGGTATCCCTGTAGATATGCATAAAACAGAGGGAGTGCCAGCTCTTGAAGTGGCTATGACCAAACTGCATGCAGGTGGTAAATTTGATAATAAGAGCTATAAGGTTTCAGGCGGGCTTCATGGTGTAGGTCTTTCAGTTGTTAATGCCCTGTCCGAGGTATGCGAAGTAGAGGTGCACAAGAGCGGTAAGATATATCACCAGAGATATGAACGCGGTGATGTTCAGTGTGAAATGAAGGTAATAGGAGAAACCACCAAAAAAGGGACAAAGGTCACTTTTAAGCCAGACCGTGAGATATTTGAGGTGCTGGAGTATGATTTTGAGACCATATCAAGAAGAATGAGGGAGCTTGCCTTTCTTACAAAAGGGATAAGGATAAAAGTAACAGATGAAAGAACAGGGAAGAAGAATGATTTTATGTTTGAAGGGGGTATAATATCCTATGTGGATTTTCTTAATAAAAACAAGGAACTCCTTCACACCCCGCCTATCTATCTCAC
>CAZSZQ010000087.1:0-13745 GCA_964610475.1 uncultured Desulfatiglans sp. | reverse complement strand
AACTCGCCAGAGTCAAAAAAGGTAAAATGGGATTTTCTTTTCTAATTCGGACCGAAGCTGACGGATTTGGTATTAAGTCGAACATAAACGAAATTTATGACTCCGCTCTGTTGGCCAGAGACATTGGATGTGATTACTTTGAAATCAAACCGAGTTACATGTACGTTGGAGGAATGGACCACGCTCTGGTTGTGCATAGTGAGGAAAGAATGCAGGAAGCCAGAAAAGAAATAAATCGTTTAAATGCTCTGGTAACGGATTCTTTTAAAATCATGAAAGCGATTAATCTGGAAGAGTCCCTGAACGGGGTAAAAAACGTACAGGCCAAAAATTATCACAAATGTCCCGTATCCGAATTAAGAACCCTGATATGTCCTTCGGGAGTATTTATATGTCCTTACTGGCGCGGGAAAGAAAATTTCCGCATTGGTGATGTTCAAAACATTTCTTTTGCTGAGATGTGGAATGGAAAGCGCCGTAAGGACGTCATGGCTTTTGCCGATCCGTCTGAGAAATGTACCTTTCACTGCCTGAGACATGAGTCCAACGTTGAAATTGTCAGAATCATCAAGGATCTTAAAAACGGGAAAAACATTGACGCGATAGAGGAATATGACAGGTTTATCTGATCGAAGATATGATAAAATTAGTACAGCCTGAAAAAAACGTGGAGTTTCCCCTATTTTACTGGATACAATTCTAACTTAAGTCCTGTTCAGGACATATAAATAGTTATGAAAACAATTATCAGAAAATATTATCAGCCTGCTATTGCATTTATTTTGACTTTTTCTGTCGCGTCTGTTTTTTCAGTTTTCGACGTAGATCCTTTTCACCATGGTGTTATGTTCAAATCAGCCTTTGATGTTGTCCATGGTCAGATGCTATTCCGCGATACCTTCACTCAATATGGAGCACTGACCACATTACTTCAGGCTTTGGCTCTACGTCTTTTCGGAGATTATCTTATAGTCATACAAATAGAAACGGCCTTCTTTTATGCGTTGATATCTATTTGCCTCTACTATATTTGGCTCAAGATTTTACCCAATCTGCTCACAATAATCAGCGTTGTAATCTGGCTATTTCTCGCTCCCTATTTTTTATTTATTTTTCATCCATGGTCATCTGTATATGCTTTATTTTTTCAGCTCTTCTCTTTTCTTCTGGTTTTACGCGCTTTGCGAAAACAGAATCGTTTGATGATGATATTTGCCGGATGTGTTGCCGTCCTCACATTTTGGTGCCGACAACCAGTTGGTATTATTCATTGTGTGTCTTTGGTATTTTTTCTGGTTACAACCCCTCTTATTACAGGTCAGAAATGGCAAAACGCAATGACCGACTGTGCTTTTTTTATAGCAGGCATTGTCGCCGCATCTTTACCTTTTTTGGTATGGCTTACGCTTAACGATGCCATGCACGACATGTATCTTCAATCAATTAAAGCGGCATTCTTATTTGGCGCACAAATATCGTCGCAATCACAAAATAATATATTTGTGAGTGTTTTGATGGCACTCTTCCTCTATGGCACATATGAAAATATGGGTCAATTTCACATGTTATGGAACGTACTACCCATCGTATGTTTGACCATTTTAGTTGTGTTCGCTGTTAAAAGATGGCGTCATCGTGACAACGTTGGCTATCATTTGCCTCTTTATGGGCTTCTTATTGTTTCACTGTCTTCATGGATGCAATACTATCCAGTCAACTGTTCAAGGCACTGTTATTGGGCTGCAACACCGATGATTGGGCTATTTACTTATGCAGTATGGAAAATATGCAATTTCAGGAGAAACGATATACGAATCATTATAACTTGTCTCATTATGGCTTTAGTTTTTGGCTTCGAAATAAGAACTCGTATTATCAAAGGATATGAGAAAATTATTGCTTACAGAATAAAAATTGAAGAACCGAATGTTTTGCATGGCATGTATTTATCAACTAAAGATGCATTAGCATGGAAAAAAATAAACATAACTATTAATAAAGCTCTTCAAAATAATTCTTTCCACTATATGGTCAACATGACTTATGATCCTTTATATTTAATATTGATCGGCCCTCAAAAAAATTTTCATCCGATGCACGGGTCTCCTGAAATTTGGAATAAAAATATCTATCCAGATTTTAAAATAATCCAGAATAAATTCATTAATGAAAAACATCCCATCGTTTTATCGTGGGAATGTAAAAACATACCGGGTTGGTCATGTATTAATTTGCCAGCGTGGGATGTTGGTCTGGCAATTTCGATCAAGGAATATAAATTGATTGCATTATACTTTTTTACAGATGATAATAATGAGCATTAATCAAATATTTGTCGATAGAAGGCAGTTAGGGCTGCATTAATGTTTTTTATACTTTTAAAACTGAAGGAACATTATATTGAAAAAAAACCTATTGATGACGGGAGCCACAGGCTTTTTAGGAAGTAACATCATCAAAAGACTCGTCAAAGAAAATTATAATGTGATTGTTTTGAAAAGAAGTTTTTCCGACACATGGCGAATTAACGATATTGTCGAAAACATAAAATTTTATAATATTGACCATGCAAAACTAGAAGATATTTTTTACAAGAACAGAATTGATGTCATCGTTCACTGTGCTACAGATTACGGGCGGAGAGACATAGAGCCTTTGTCTTTGATTCAAGCCAATCTTACCTTACCATTACATATCTTAGAATTGGGTAAGAAAAATAAAGTTAACTGTTTTATAAATACAGATACTATTTTGGATAAAAGAGTCAGTTATTATTCATTATCAAAAAATCAATTTCGAGAATGGCTTGAGATGTATGCAAAAGAGATGGTATGCATTAATGTTGCTTTAGAGCATTTTTATGGACCGTATGATGATACTACCAAGTTTGTTTCTTATATTATCGATAGCATTTTAAATAACGTTAAAAAAATAGATTTGACAGAGGGAAATCAAGAAAGAGATTTTATTTATATAGACGATGTCGTATCTGCTTTTATGGCTATAATAAAAAATACTGATAAATTGAAAAAAGGGTTTTTGAAATATGAAATAGGAACAGGACAACCTATTACAATAAGAAAATTTGTCGAATTAGTAAAAAATATTGCAGGCAATCATCGTACCACGTTAAATTTTGGTATTATACCATATAGAGAAAACGAGATTATGAAAAGCAAAGCGGATATAGATGAAATATGCAAATTAAACTGGGAACCCCAATTTACATTGGAAGAAGGACTGTCGCAAACAATACATACAGAAAGATCTAGGATAAAAAAATGAAAATACTTGTAACAGGCGGATGTGGTTTCCTAGGAAGTAATCTTGCCGTGGAAATACTTAAAAGAAATGATGAACTTTTTATTTTTGATAATTTATATAGAAAGCAAAGTAAAAACAATCTTGAATGGTTAAAGTCGAGAGGAAAATTTAAATTTTATCATGCAGATATATGCGAGGTTGAAAAAATAAATCATGTAATCAGAGAAATCAAGCCAAACGTTTTGTTTCATTTGGCTGCTCAAGTAGCAATGACGACCTCGATATCAAATCCTAGATTAGATTTTGAAATAAATGCTTTAGGAACATTTAATGTTCTTGAGGCAAGCAGAACGTATTCTCCTGAGAGTGTTGTTATTTATTCTTCAACAAACAAGGTCTATGGAGATATGGAATGGGTAAAATATAAAGAAACAGACACCAGATATGTTTGCGATGAATTTCCTCTTGGTTTTCCGGAAACTATTCCTTTAGAGTTCCACTCACCCTATGGATGTTCAAAAGGCAGTGCGGATCAATATATGTTAGATTTCTATAGGACATTTGGCCTGAAAACAGTAGTGTTTCGTCATTCTTCAATATTTGGAGGGCGACAGTTTTCAACATACGATCAGGGATGGATAGGATGGTTTTGTCAAAAAGCCATAGAGGTCAAAAAAGGGTTAGTGAAAGAACCTTTTACTATTTCTGGAAATGGGAAACAGGTTAGAGATGTTCTTTATGCAGATGATACGGTGGAATTATACTTTAAAGCCATCGATAACATAGAAAAGGCTAAGGGAAACGCTTTTAACATTGGCGGTGGTATGGAAAACAGTCTTTCTCTCTTAGAACTTTTTAAAATATTAGAACATGAATTGAATATTAACCTAAGATATAAAAAGCTTCCTCCCAGGAAAAGTGATCAAAAAGTATTTGTTGCTGATACAACAAAAGCTAAAAAGTTAATAAATTGGCAGCCCCAAATAGATAAAGTCAGCGGTATCAGAAAAATGATAGATTGGGTAAAAAATGACGAACACTAATGTAAAAATCAGTGTAATCATACCTTCCTACTTAGAAGAAGAAAATTTGCGAATAATTATTCCGAGGCTTAGAAACGAGATACAAAAACTTGGAGAGAATTACGAGATATTAATTATAGATACCATGCATGCGATGGATAATACAAAGGATGTTTGTGAAAGTAATAATATAATTTATTTCAATAGAACAAAAGGAAATAATTATGGAGATGCCATACGTACGGGGATAGAACGCGCCAATGGAGAACATTTAATTTTTATGGATGCGGACGGTTCCCATTCACCTGAATTTATTAAGAACTTATATCAATACAAAAATGATTATGATGTAGTTATTGCTTCCAGATATATTGAGGGAGGTGCGACCGATAATAATCGTATTTTAATCTTTATGAGCTGGGTGGTTAATTTTATTTATTCAAAAGTTCTGAATTTGAATTGCAAAGATGTTTCAAACAGTTTCAAGTTATATAAAAGTGATTTGTTGAAAAAGCTTAATTTATATTGCGATAATTTTGATATTGTAGAAGAAATTTTATTTAAATTAAAAAAGAGAAATAAAGATTTAAAAATAAAAGAGATCCCATTTACTTTTAAAAAAAGAATGTTTGGAAAAACTAAACGTAATCTGCTTATTTTTATAATTTTTTATATATTTACTTTACTAAAATTAAGATTTGGAAAATAACACCATACGTGAAATACAAAAAACGTTAAAAAAGACTCTAAAGTAATATGTGTTTTTAAAATATCACCATCGATTTAAATTTTACAGATTTCAATTAATATAAGAATTAACCGTAGGTTGTTTTATAACGAGATCACAGGGAGGTTCTTTCATTGATTTGGGTTTCCAGTTTCGGGTCGAAATCGCTCTTGGGGAATTATTGAGGAAGCAGGCTTTTCACTAAAATAAGAGGAGAATATGCATCGCATTCTTTAAGGCTTGCTATCGACGAAGTAGTTTATCTGAAAGAGTTCCTTGATTCTGGACCAGTTTACAATAGTATTAACTTGCATTCCCTGTAGCTTACTACAGGGTCACCTTATAGAGTGAAGAGTTTGAGAAACCGCAGGTTGCTCAAATCATAATTGTCTTCCTCTTTATAGATACCCCGCAGTTTGCTGCGGGGAGGTTCATTCTTTTAATTGACATATGCCTTTCCACGTCGTCAAAAAGGGAGGTATCGGCAAAGGTGACACGTTGGTTTAAATATTTTTAGATCCAGGATTCCTCCAGATGGTTAGAGTTAAATTTGAAGGAATTTTACAGGAGAATCGGATGTTCATCAAGCAATATAATTAATGATATCAATATATTATATTCGAATAACGTTTTCATCAAGATGTCGAATTAAGATTTAATGAATGATGAATATTAAAAAAGGGGGTTGTGAAAAAGTCTTATTTTATGATTATATATTACGAATTACAAAAACAATAAACAATGACTAAAAATATAAAAAATAAAATGCATAAATTAACTATGGAGAAAAGAGCATTTATCAGTGGTGCTTTTGTGGAATCGGTTAACGGCAAGACCATCAGTAAAGTAAGCCCGGTTGATGGAAGAAATCTTTCCGGTCTCTGCGCTTGTTCCGGTAAAGATATTAATAATGCTGTTGGGGCGGCGAAAA
This sequence comes from uncultured Desulfatiglans sp., assembly GCA_964610475.1. GTDB lineage: Bacteria > Desulfobacterota > DSM-4660 > Desulfatiglandales > HGW-15 > JAAZBV01. The sequence goes on along the minus strand of CAZSZQ010000087.1, from coordinate 7,801 downwards.
AAAGCTTTGAGTCTAAGATATGGCGTGGAAAAACAACGAAAGAAAAAAAAGAAATTCTTTTTAAACTCGCTGATTTAATGGAGCAAAGCAGGGAAAAACTTGCAATTCTGGATACGATTGAGACCGGCAGGGCGTTTAAAAATTATTATTATGATTCCATCCCCAAAGCCATCGAGGCGTTGCATTATTTTACGGAGAGTCTGGATAAATATTATGATTACGTAATGCCGCCCAAAGATAATTCATTTGCTGTCATTACCCGGGAGCCACTGGGCGTTGTCGGCATTATCACACCCTGGAATGATCCTCTGGTTGTTTCCACATGGAAATTTGCTCCCGCGTTGCTAATGGGCAATTCCGTGGTGATTAAACCGGCCGAACAATCGTCTTTCTCGATTCTGGAAGTTGCCAGATTGGCCAAGAAAGCCGGAATTCCGAAAGGCGTGTTTAATGTTGTGCCCGGCTATGGAAACATTGCCGGAAAGGCATTGGCTCTGCATAAAGATGTAGCCGGTATTTTCTTTACCGGTTCGTCGGAAGTGGGCAAACAGATTCTGAAATACGCCGGTCAATCTAATATGAAAAAAGTCGGGCTGGAATGTGGAGGCAAGAGTCCATTTATCATATCCCAAAATTGTAAAAATCTGAAAAAAGCAGCGGAGATGCTGGCCGAAAATATTTTTTACAATCAGGGACAGATATGTTCCGCGCCATCACGGGTTATTGTGCATAATGATCTGAAAACAAAATTAATAAATTATCTGAAATCTGAATGTATAAAATACATCCCCGATGATCCTCTGAATATAAATTCAGAAGTCGGTTGCGTGGTCAGTCAGGAACAGAAAGATAAGATAGAAAAATATATCAAGCAGGGTATTCGATCCGGCGCCACATTGATCACTCCGTCCCCCAACAAATGGTTTTCGGCAAAAAAAAGAACGGCCGTTTTGCCTTCAATCTTCACGGATGTTGATCCTGAATCAAGCATTGTCAGGGAAGAGATATTCGGCCCTGTTCTTGTCGTAATCGGCTTTGATACAATAAACGAAGCGGTTGATATTGCCAATAACTCCCGATATGGGCTGGCGGCATCCATCTGGACAAACGATCTGAAAGAAGCGTATCATGTTTCCCGTGCGTTGCAGGCAGGCATCGTACATGTGAATGGTTACGGCAATGATGACAATACGGTGCCGTTTGGCGGTATCAAGGAATCTGGAATCGGAAAAGATAAATCCATTTTTGCGTTTGATGAATACAGCTATCGGAAAACAACATGGGTTGATTTTGATCATATATAGATGATTAAAAAATATAATTAAATTTGTGCGGTTCAATGGAAAAAAAGAAAAAGCTGCTTATTCTCAACGGAAGTCATTCGGAAATTCCTCTTATCCAATCCGCAAAATCTCTGGGATTTCATGTTATTACAACGGGTAATAATCCGGAACTTATCGGCCATCAGTATGCTGATGACCGTTGTTTCGCCGATTATTCCGATCCGGATGCTGTTCTGTCAGTTGCCGCGAAATTGAACATCGATGTTGTTTGTTCATGTTCCAATGATTTCGGCATTATTACCGCGTCTTATATTTCTGAAAAACTGGGTCTGCCCGGACATGATTCATATGCAACGACAAAAATATTACATCAAAAAGACCTTTTTAAAAATTTTTCAATGAAAAACAATATTCCGACGCCTTATGCGGAAGGTTTTGATAATATCGATAAGGCACTGATGTCTATCAAAAAGCGTGATTTTCCTCTCATTGTAAAGCCAATTGACTTAAGCGGTGGAAAAGGAGTTTCTGTTGTTCATTCTGTTGTAGAATATCCGGAGGCGGTAAAAAAATCTTTTTCGTTGTCTCATGCAAAACGTATTGTTATTGAAGATTTTATAGAAGGAACTCAGCATAGCTTCAGTACGTTTATTGTTCAAGGCAGGGTCGTTTTTTATTTCAGTGATAATGAATACTCTTATCTGAATCCGTTTTTTGTTTCAACATCTGCTGCGCCGGCGGTAAACGTCCATGACGTGGCCGGCGATTTAATTCACGCTATTGAGAAAATAGCAAGAGCACTGTCTTTAAAAGATGGTATTTTTCATATCCAATATTTATACAGCAATAGAAAGGCATATATTCTTGAAATCACCAGACGCTGTTCCGGTGATTTGTATCCCTATCCCGTTGATTATTCGACCGGTCTCGACTGGGCCGGATGGATTGTCAGGGCGGAGACGGGAATGGATTGTTCCGGCTTTCCTGCCGTAACCCAGAAGGGATTCTGCGGCAGGCATTGCATCATGAGCCCGAAAAATGGAATCATTAAACGTGTGGTTGTCGATAAACGGATAGAAGAAAATATCTATGACAGACTTATCTGGTTGAAAAAAGGCGATCGGGTCAATAATTATCTGGCGGATAAAGCAGGAGTTGTGCTGTTGAAATACGAATCCATGGATGAAATGCTCGATAAAACGCAAAGGATCAACCAATTGATTTGCATGAACGTTGAATAATGAATGTCGTTCTTATACATCCTTACATAACGGTGAAAGAGACGAATGTTTATCTTTCGGAACCCTTGGGTCTCGTTTGTCTCGCCAGTTATGTAAAACAGGTATTCAAAGATCAAATCAAAATTGACGTTCTCGATTTGTACGCATTGGGTTCAGGAGTCCCGACAGCTAAAGGTAATTTCTATGTATTGGGAAAGAATGACGAAGAATTCATTAAGGCGCGGCTTGAAAAACTTCATCCTGATCTTATAGGCATAACCTGTAATTTCACAGCTTATGCCCTTGATTCGTTGGAAGTGGCATCCATCATAAAAAAAATCTTCCCTCATGTGCCAATTGTATTAGGAGGCGCACATGCAACCATAGAAGCGGAAAAAATCATTCAAGACAATAAAAGTGTCGACTATGTTGCCAGAGGGGAAGGAGAGATAACCATTGAATATTTATTAAAATATTTGAAAGGCAGCGTTCCTATTCATGAAGTGCAAGGCATTACTTATCGCAATTCGCAGGGCATTGTTGTTTCAAACCCGGAGAGAGAACTGATTAAAAATTTGGATATTCTTCCCATACCGGATCGATCTTTTATTGATATGGAATTTTATAAGGAATACAATAAAAAATGTACTTGGTACGTCAGAAAAGAACCGGTTGCAACAATCATAACATCAAGAGGTTGTCCGTATAATTGTGTGTTTTGCAGTACGAAAGTAGTTTGGAAAAAAATATGGAGACCAAGGAGCTTGGAAAAGGTCTTTGAAGAAATTGAATGCTTGGTCTCTCAATATGGAATTAGAGAAATAGTGATTAATGATGATCAATTCTTCACCGAAAAAAATCGTATCAACGCATTTTGTGAATATTTTATTAAAAAAAAGCAGGACTTAAACTTTTCGGTAGACGCCGGAGTGAGTGTATGGCTAGTAGATAAAGAATTGCTTGAGATTATGCGAAGGGCTGGATTTTATGCGATCCGTTTCCCCATTGAGACCGGAAATGAGGCGACACTAAGGTTTATTCGCAAGCCTGTGAACCTGCGTAAAACAAAAAAATTAATAGAAGATGCAAATAGATTGGGGTTCTGGACATCCGCTAACTTCATTATAGGTTTCCCCTACGAAACCAGGCAAGACATTGAAGAAACAATTCGTTATGCATTTTCCACCACGTTAGATTATGCATCGTTTCTTATTGCAAAGCCAAATGCGGGCAGTGATCTGTATGAAATTTTTAGGAAAGAAGGGCTATTAAATAAAAATGTTGTACGTGCCTCACATTTCTATAGAAGTGATTACGATACGGCTACGATGAAAGCGGAGGAATTGAATAATATTCTTGAAAAGGTAGCAAAAAAATGGTTTATGCATAAACTGATTTTCTTTTTAAATCCAATAAACATCATGAACTACTTGTTTCCCAAATTGAAATCAGGTGATGATTGGAAATATTTTTTTAAAATTTTCGGAGTTCTTTTCAGGTACAAAATAAAACCTCTTCTTAAAGAGAGATGATAAACCCAAAAGAGGGTCTATGGATAAAATTTTAATTCCCTTTAATAAGCCGTTTATTGTCGGGAAGGAACTTTCTTACATTTCTCAGGCTGTTATTGAGAACAGTCATACGTCAGGCGACGGCCCCTTCACGAAAAAATGTGAAGCGTGGCTGGAAGAACACCTCGGCTGTCGCAAGGTCCTTTTGACCCATTCCTGTACGGCGGCTCTGGAGATGTCGGCCATCTTGGCCAATATTCAACCGGGTGATGAAATTATCATGCCTTCCTATACATTTGTCTCCACGGCCAATGCGTTCGTCTTGAGGGGGGGAGTTCCCGTATTTATTGATATCCGTTCAGACACGCTCAATATGAATGAAAAACTGATTGAAAAAGCGATTTCGCCGCGCACCAAAGCCATCCTGCCGGTGCACTATGCCGGTGTTCCCTGTGAAATGGATGTGATCATGGATATTGCCGGTAGAAATAAACTGCTGGTCATTGAAGATACGGCGCAGGGTATCCTGTCCACATACCGCGGACGCAAATTGGGATCGATCGGACATCTCGGGGCCTGTTCATTTCATGAAACGAAAAATATTATTTCCGGAGAAGGAGGCGCCCTGCTTGTTAATGATGAGAAATTTATTGAGCGCGCGGAAATCATTCGCGAGAAGGGCACCAACCGTAACAAATTTTTTCGCGGACAGGTAGATAAATATACATGGGTTGATATCGGTTCATCCTATCTTCCCAGCGACATCATTGCCGCTTTTCTTTATGCCCAGATGGAGAAAGCCGAACAGATTATCGCCAAACGGAACCGGCTTTATGACTTGTATATGCGGGCATTACGTCCTTTGGCTGAGAAAGGTTTTATTCAACCCCCGTGTATCATGAATGATTGTTCTATTAACGGACATATCTTTTATATCGTTACCCGGTCCTTGCAGGAAAGAAAAGAACTGACCGCGTTTTTACTGAAAAAAGGAATATCGGCTGTTTTCCATTACATTCCTCTGCACAGCTCATCAGCCGGTAAAAAATATGGAAGGGTCAGCGGAAAGTTAACGGTTACCAACCGGATCAGTAACTGTCTTTTGCGTCTGCCGCTCTATTATGGAATGACCGAGAAGGACGTTCATACGGTGACGGACGGCATTAACATTTTCTACAATCGATTGGATCACAGAAAGTAGTGTCAAATTACAAATGCCGGGAAGAAGAAATTGGAGAAAGCCCTTACGATGGTTGAACAGGATGAAAACCTGAGGAAAAATGAAGCTGGTGCAGATCCAGCTCCGGTAAATTTTAATGCCGGTATTCATGCGTTGCGTCCATCAAAGCCATCTTCATTCCTTGTTTTTTCGGAGAAGCTTTCCTCTTCAGAATACCTGAAATGGTTGATCATCGCCCTGCTTCCCGTTATGATTTTTCTGAGATATACGGTTGAATCAATTGATTATGACATGTGGTGGCAGATGGCGCACGGTAAATATTATGTCACCCATCATACTCTGAAAATGGATCTTTCCGTATTTTCCTGGACCCCGACCGATCCAACCTGGATTTATAATACCTGCCTGGGCAGCATAGCCATATACTTGTTCTATAACTTTATGGGCGGCTTCGGGTTGTGGATTTTTCAATGGCTTGTGTTTGGTGGAGTTTTTCTTTCCTTTTACTTATTCCTGCGTTTAATGAATCAGCGTCTGGACATAAGCGGCATGACGCTGATTGCGGCTATCGGCATTGCCTGCTCCATGGCCTGTCGTTTCTATAAACCGGAATTATTTTCACTGCTCATCTTCAGCTGGACCGTATATATTTATTTCTATGTCAAAATAACCCACAAAAAGTTTCTTTTTTACCTTTATCCGCTGATTTTCTTTTTTTGGGTTAATCTGCACGGGGCTTTTGTTGTCGGCCTGGTTTTTCTGGCCATGGCTTTTGCCGGTGAGATTCTTAACAGGATTTTATTCCCCGGCAAATCATTGACCACGAAGGAACTGATTTATTTCGGAATTGCCTGCGTTCTATCCGGAATTGCCACGCTGCTTAACCCTTATGGCATCGATTACCTGTTGAATATTTATAAAGGTGTTGTTGAAGGAAATAGTCCTCTGGCCCAATTGCACAACAGAACTAATATGGCCTATCTGGGTCTCTGGCCATATTTAAAAGCGACGGATATTTCGTTTTTCGGCGGCGGACTTACCGCGTGGATCATGACGTTAATGATGTCTTCTGTTCTGTGCCTGTCTGTTTATGAGTTGATAAAACATAAGTCATGTGATGTTGCTTTGTTGATATTCAGCACTGTTTTGTACTGGAAAGGGATGGAAACCATCCGGGCATCATATTTTTTCCCTGTTGCCTTTTTCTTTGTATTTTTTTATTTACTAATTCAAAGACTACATCTTATTATGGTTATCAGGAGGGCAGTCATTCTATCTGTACTGATTTTTCTTTTCTTTAGTATTAGTATTTTTTACATTCACGTCATAAGACTTTCTGAGAACAAATGGTTTGGTATCGGCATTGAAAATTTAGCCCCAGTTGAAGAGGTAAAATTTTTAAAAAAATATAAACCGGAAGGCCCGATATTCAACGATTATGACACAGGAGGATATTTTGTATGGGCTCTTTACCCTGATTACAAGGTCTTTATTGATTCCCGCGGCGGATTATATATGAATCAGGTGTTTTCTGATTACATTGAATTTGCCAACAAACGTGTAAACATTGAAGACATAAATCATTTTCGACAGAAATATCCATTTAAAATTGCGATACTTCATTATCGGCAGATGAATCTTATCATTGATTTTTTACAGGCTCGTGGTAACGAATGGCATCTAGTATATTTTAATAAACATGCCGCTGTCTTAGTTCACAAATCACTTATGCCCTTTGTTGAGTCAAAAATGCAAGATGTCGATCTTAGCCCGATGCGCTTTAGGGATGTAAAGAATCCTCAGATTTTGCTTAATGTTTTTGATTTTTATGTTCGTACAAACCCTGAAGCGGGTCGCTACATATATAATGTTTTTAAAAGGAATGTGAGAGATGTCAATAATAAAAAGCTGGAAGCTCTTCGTAAAATGGACATTCAAATAAAGCTTCGGCAGCAAGAGCGTCACAAGAGTTGAAAATAAATTTGTGGTGATTCATTTACAATGGTTTTTAAGATAAAAGGAAACGCTCGTTATGAATGAAACGGGAAATAAGGAAGAAAAAGATTCCATCCAAATAAAAGGTTCTTTGAATACCGGGAGATATCTTTTCATAAAATTCTGTTCGTTTTTAAATTTTATAGAAGAGATTTTATCTCTGAAATACTTGAGATGGTTGGTGATTTTCCTTTTGCCGGTGCTGTTTTTGCTTAAATATCCGGTTGATAATGTGGATTACGATGTGTGGTGGCATATGGCTCTGGGTAAATATTACATAACCCACAAGACGCTGATCATGGATCATTCTATTTTTTCCTGGACACCCACAGATTCGACCTGGATTTACAATACCTGCTTGGGCAGCATAGCCATTTACGTGTTTTACAATTTTATGGGAGGATTCGGACTCTGGCTCATGCATAGTTTGATTTTTGCCGGAGTTTTCCTTTCTTTTTATTTATTTTTACGTTTGATTCATCAGCGTCTGGATTTAAACAGTGTTACGATTATCTCAGCCATCGCTATTGCCTGTTCCCCCGCGTGCCGTTATTATAAACCCGAATTGTTTTCCCTTCTTATGTTTTGCTGGATAGTATTTATATTCTTTAA
>CAZSZQ010000086.1:9110-13838 GCA_964610475.1 uncultured Desulfatiglans sp. | reverse complement strand
TTCAAAACAGATACAAGTCAATTATCTGTCAGGAAGATCAATATCTTATTGAGCTGGTAAGGCATATGTAAGATGAGGGACGTCCATAAGAAACTAAAAAACATGGAGAAAAGGGGTCAAGTCTGCCTTTGACTCATTCAAAAAATATCAAGAGTCAACAGCAGATTTGACCCCTTTTCACAGATCGCTACTCCTTTCTCCGCAAAGGACTTGGCTTCATGTTTCCACCTGAAGTCTCACCTTCTATCTCATGCCGGTTTTGACCGGCGCTTTCTGGTCGTCCCCCTATTCCCCGGGTAGGTAACTCGGGAAGGTTGGATATAGATGTAAATATTTCAGATAGGAAACAATGGACATAGCAATGTCAAAAAATGGAGAATAGAAGGTATACAAAAAATTATTACTTTAGCCACGAAATACACTAATTATTTATAATATTTCCTATGGTTTCTGATATTTTTTTTATGCATATTTTTGTACATCTTTTATCTGACTTGGATGTGCCCATAAGTACTCTCTAACATCCAAATTCATCCTGTCCAACTCTGTCAGGAAGCTCGATGCAGCGAGTCTGTAGTTTTCTGAGTTTTGTTCGGTTTGACGCAGATGCTCTACCTGTTTTTGAAAATGGGTAATTCTTTCAACAGTTATTTTGTATTCATTTTCATTATTTATCATCTATTATTACCTCCACTATTCCTCGTTTATTGCCATCTCGTTTAAGTTGCCAATAATTCACAGCTTTTTCTTCACCTTCAAGAGCAGACATTTTACGAAGCCAGAAAATGCTCGCTCCTTCATAATTCTGTGCTGCGATATGATCAAAAAGGATTTTTGTTTCTCCTGTAACCTTACTTACATCAAAATCATTATCCATCAAAATAAAAATATCAATATCCTGAGGGTTACGCTTAGATGTGATGAACGACCCGAAAACAATAAATCTTAATAAATGCCCTGTATTATGTATAAGTCTATATATTTTCTGTAATCTCTCAGCAATATATGACCTTTTTAAACTGCCTTTACCAAAATAATCTATTACCTCCGATAATAAGGCTGTGTGTACACCAGGAGGAAGATCACCTTGATCATTATATTCTGGCCATTCTTTCATGATATTTATCATAATTGAGAATCTATTATATTTCAATGGAATTTCTAAAAAGTAATGCGGAAATAGGGGACCCCTATAAAAATATGAATATAACACTGAGAAGAAGCAATACCAAGGCGGCTAAAGGATGTATCTTTGGCCGCCTTTATTTTTATAGGATGGTTCCGGTAAAAAGGTATCGTGATATTTTTATGGCGGGATAAAAACAGACTGAAGTCTATTAGCTGAAGGATGCTATAACTAAAAACCTTTAGACAGCATATTTATTGGAATATTTATTTTTACTTACTGCTCAGCTTTTTATTAATAACTTCAAGAACTTCTTCAAGGGTCGTCTCTCGCGATTCCATTATATCTATCGACGCAAGCCTGTGATGCGGGAAGGTTTTTATTTTTTCCCAGTGAGGTGCATTATCCCAACGATTTATTAGTTCTCCGGAAAAAGAAGTGAAATAGGGGTCAGGTCTGCTGTTGACTCTTGATAATTTTTAAATGAGTCAAAGGCAGACTTGACCTCTATTCCTATTTTCCGGATTTACTTATACTGGCAGGGGTTCCATTCATGGTCGATAGCGGCGCATATGAACGTTGGATAGATCATGAATAGGGGGAAGACCATAAGCAAGTAAATAACATGACAAATAATGTCCATAGTGTAAGATGCCGTACTATGCCAAGACTAGCCAGACTGGACGCACCCGGGATATTACACCATGTAATGATCAGGGGAATCGAGCGCCGTAAAATATTCAGAGATGATAAGGACAGGGAAAATATCCTTGACCGGTTATCCATACTTCTCCCTCAAACGAAAACTACCTGCTATGCATGGGCGCTTATGTCTAATCATGCACATTTTCTATTCCGAACTGGTGATACCGGAATATCTTCTATAATGATGAAACTGCTTACCGGATATGCTGTATATTTTAACAGGCGACATAAACGTCACGGACAGCTTTTTCAAAACAGATACAAGTCAATTATCTGTCAGGAAGATCAATATCTTATTGAGCTTATAAGGTATATTCACTTAAATCCGCTCAGGGCAAAACTGGTTGAGGGGATATCTGAACTTGATAAATATCCTTATAGTGGTCATAGCGCTTTAACAGGAAAGTGCAAAAGGGAATGGCAGGAAGTAAATTACATATTAAAACTTTTTGGGCGAGGTACTGAAGAGGCAAAAAGGAGATATATCAATTACATAAAAGAGGGTATAGATCAAGGTCGACGCCCGGAACTTGTTGGAGGAGGATTGATAAGGAGTTTAGGAGGATGGGAGGAGGTTAAGAAAATCCGATTGAGTGGCCAGGATCGAATAAAAGGAGATCAGCTTATTCTTGGTGAAAGTGATTTTGTAATGAGTGTATTAGCAGAAGCCAATGAGAAATACGAAAGATTTTATGAACTCAAAAGGAAGGGATACGATCTTAAAAAGGTAGAAGAGAAAATAACCGAGATGTATGGTATAGAGAAATCTGATATATATACCAGAGGTCGCAGGAAAGTACAGGCGGAGGCAAGGAGTGTATTTTGTTATTGGGCGGTTTGTGAATTGGGAATGAACAGGACATTCATGGTGAAGCTGTTTGACATGACGCAACCTGGTGTAGGTTATGCTGTTAACAGGGGAGAGAAGATAGCAAAGGAAAATGGTTTTCAATTGATACCATAACTTATTTACTTTTTTATGGTCGTCCCACTATCCATAAGGCGTTTAAAGGTTTTTGTCTTTAACCGCTTTTGCTTTCACTGATATGGGTGGATGAAATATTTATTGTTGAGATAATTGTTAAAAAATTGCATGATGTAAAAAACCGTATAAATTAATTCCAATCTCACCTTGTTGTTTATGGATGATATAGAAAAAGTCAGATATCAAAATCTTAAGGGTAACCGCCATTTTTAGCTACTAGACGCAGAGCGTCAAATCCAAACATTCCCACAGGAACCGTGGAAATGAGAATAAAACCTAGTACACACCAAATGCATCCTTGTTTTCTCTTGACGCGTATACATAGTATGTATAAAATAGCCATATTGAATATATGGCATTAGGAGATGGATATGAAAAAGACTACAGTATTCATAGAGGAAGGACTCCTTGAAAAAGCAATACAGGCAACCGGGGCACGAACAAAAAAAGAGGCAATTGAGGCAGGGTTGCAGTCTCTGGTACGAATTCATAACAGGGAATTATTCAGAAAAGAACTTGGTACTTTTGATATAGATCTGACATTAGATGAATTAAAGGACTCAAGAAATGCCGAATAAACCTGTATTAATTGATACCTCAGTCTGGCTTTTTGCTTTAAGGAAGGATTTTATCCCTGACATCAGAAGTCGAGTTGATGATCTATTAAGAAACAACCTTGTTTTTACTACTGGAATAATTAATCTTGAACTGCTTTCAGGTGCAAAGACAGAATCTGAATTTCAGCGTCTTAAAGACCGTTTAATGGCATTGGATGATATTATTACAGATAATATAATCTGGGACAAGGCAGGCACCCTTGCATTCAACCTGAGAAGAAAAGGAATAACCGTGCCCCATACGGATATTCTCATAGCCGCGTGTTCAATGTCAGAAGGATGTGTTCTTTTACACGCAGACAATCATTTTGATATTATTGCACGGCATACTGATCTTGTTGTTGAAAGTTATGTGAGTATTGTAAGACAGTAATCCTCCATACCTGAAATATAATTCAGAAATATGGGACATACATGAAAATATGAATTGACCGGGCAGAAGATCATGTTAATAAAACATTATGCCTGATAAATACGGATTTTGTGATTGACGCAATCAGCAGTCAGCCATGCAGCAGGACGGGGAAGGGTACTCGATTGGCCAGAACAGGGATCAGGGCAAGCCTAAAAGGAAGGGAAAGAGAGGCATGGCTGAAAAACCTGTAAAGAGATTTCGAATAGTGGAAAATATAAAAGGAGATAGAAGATGATAAATGTAATAGCAACAGTTCAAGTTAAAAAAGGTAAGGTCCAGGATTTTATTAAACTGTTCAAGACTATAGTTCCTTTGGTCAGGGCAGAGAAGGGGTGTATTAACTATTTCCCCGCTGTTGATCTTAAGACAGGACTCCCGCCGCAGGAGATTGATGAGAATGTTGTAACTATAATGGAGAGGTGGGAAAGCCTTGAAGATCTTATGGCTCATATATCTGCTCCGTATATGGAAGCTCATCTGGAAAAAGAAAAGGATCTCGTTGTAAAGAGTTCGATAAAGATACTTAAAGAAGCATAAAACCAGACTAAAATGGAAGCGAAAATATTTGAAATCATCATGTTGTTATGCTTTGGCCTTGCATGGCCCTTTTCCATCTACAGGACATGGAAAACAAAGTCATCAAAGGCTAAAAGCATGTTTTTCCTGTGCATTGTATTAGTGGGTTATGCTTCAGGAATTTTGTTTAAAATATATGACCGCATGGATGAAGTAATCTATCTTTATATCCTGAACTCGATCATGGTTTTTATTGATATGATGCTGACCTTAAAGTACCGGGATAGCGTGAAAACAGAGTGAATATATTAGACCGTATCTTGAATTGAGGCGGTTAATATATTGCGTATACCGGTTCTCACTG
>CAZSZQ010000086.1:0-9010 GCA_964610475.1 uncultured Desulfatiglans sp. | reverse complement strand
TGAAAAAGGGGACGTGAAAAAGGGGACGTCCATAAGAAACAAAGAAAGTTAAAATATTAGAAATGATCTGGTAAATTATGAAAAAGAGGGGATATTGGGGGCGTCTATGCTTTTATGCTTCGCGGAAATAGATAGTAATTTACAGCCTCCTTTTTGAAACCCTATCGTCCAACGAGGAAGTTGGAGCAGCCGAGCTGCTCAACAGCATGTTCAACCGGTAATATTGTCATTATTTCTATGGTACAGGGTTTGAGATAAATAAATCTCAGTTTGATATTTAAACCTCAGATAGAGGGGCACGAATGTCTTTCGGAAAATATCGTATAACCAGTGTTAAATTACTACTTGTACTTATCATACTTTTGTCTCAGGCATTCATGTTTGATTCATATTCAGCTGAACAAGATGGTGAAGATATAAACTATTGTACAGATAAAGAGTCATGGAAAGAATGGGATGATCTTATCGTCAAATATCCTGATGATGAGGATATAACAATACTGCATGCCTTAAGGCTTGGATTATGTGCCAAGGTAAGCAGGGGTGATATTTCAGTCCGGCAGGCAACAGATATATTTGAGAAGGCACGGGATATAATAATGATTAAGAAAGAATCAACCTCAAAGAAGGGTAACCTTTAAAGAGGGACATCCATAGGAAACCAAGTGACTTGACATGCAAATAATGGGCAAATCTGATATATCTTTAGAAAAAATTATTTTTTTAATTCTTCTTTAATTGCCGCTCCAAGGCGATGTAATGTTAACGGCTTTTTCACCAATGCCCCAGCCCCCTGTTTTTGTACTGCCCTGACCTCATCCGTTTCAGCAAATCCGCTGATGAGGAGTGCCTTTTGACCAGGATGGATTTTTTTTATCCTCTCAAAGGTTTCGCGGCCATTTATACCAGGGTCCATAATCATATCAAGCAGGACTAAATCAACTTTATGCCCCTTAAGATATTTAACCGCCTCCTCGCCACCCGTAACAACATGTGCTTTGTATCCCAATTTTTCTAATATTCGCGAGCAAATCTCCCTCTGGCTTTCAACATCATCTACAACAAGAATTTTTTCACCGTCTCCTTTAATATCCTCAATTGAAATTTTGAGGGACTCACCTGATAACTCTTCTCTGGTTATCGGCAGGTACAGGTCAAAGATTGTACCGCCCTTATCGCTGGTAACATTTATATATCCATTGTGTTCCCGCATAACGTTCCATACAACAGTCAGGCCTAAACCGGTACCGCTCCTGCCCATGACCTTTTTTGTATAGAAGGGTTCAAAGATTTTGCCCATGTCATCGGAAGATATTCCTGTACCATTATCAGCAACAGACAGGACAATATATTCGCCTGCATTTACATTGTCATACACCTTTAGAGGAGTATCCAGATAACAATTCATTGTCGATATCGTTACATCCCCGTTTCCTTCTATAGCCTCTGATGCATTTGATACCAGATTCATCAGGGCCTTTCGTAAATGGATATATGATCCCTTTACATTCAACAGGGATGTTTCCAGGTTTGTTTTGATGGTTACTCCCGGGTGATACTGCTTTAATTTCACAAACTCGGGGGATTCCAGATAATCATTTATTAAGTTATTTATGTTGAGGGGCTTTTTCTCAGTAGCCACACCCCTTGCAATTGTCAAGAGATCCTGAACGATAGCCGATGCCCTGTCTCCTGCCTCCTTAATGGTCTCCAAAGGCTTCCTTAACCTGCTGTTCACAGGCAGGTCGATTAAAAGCAGATCAGGATAGCTTACAATCCCGGCCAGGACATTATTTAAATCATGTGCTACTCCGCCTGCAAGAAGCCCCAGTGATTCCATTGTCTGTGAACGCTGAAGTTTTTCCTCAAGCCTTTTTTTTTCCATTTCCGATTTTTTTCTCTCTGAAATATCTATCCATGTCGCCAGAGCATAGCTCAATACGCCATTGTGATAGATCGGGGTAACATCCAACTCACTCCAGGAAAGATCGCCATTTTTTTTCCTGAATTGCCTCTCGCTCGCATGAACCCCTTCCCTTTGCCTTTTCTCTATATCCCCGTATTTTGCATCATCCACCATCCAGGGATGGGGATGCTTTTTACCAAGCACATCTTCGGCATTATAACCTGTGAGTTTTTCGAAGAACGGATTTACATATCTTATTGTAGTGTCCGGATTGATAACAACGATAGCAATTGGTGAATGATCAAGAAGACTTGATATGAAGGAGTTACTCTCCTGAAGCGCCTTTTCAACCTTCTTTCGTTCTGTAATATTGCGTGTAATCTCTGTAAAACCCGTTATTTTATCGCCTTCCTGAATAGGGCAGAACAATGTTTCAAAATATAACCGGTATTCATCACTGTAATATTCGGCCCTGAACTTCTCACCTTTTAATGCCCTCTGCTGAAGTGATTTCCAGTATTTTGTTGATTCGGTGTGTTTTGAAAATTCAAATGCCTGTATGCCGGGTTTCATTTCTATACCTAACAGATTTTCTGTCTGTTTTTTATAACTCTCATTAAATGCCCGGGGTATTGCATCTTTATCACAGATCAAAACATAATCTTCGGTGTTTTGCATTAAAGAGTCATAGTATTTTTTTATTTTTTTCAGCTCATTAATTTCTTCAAGCAACCCTGATTCTTTTCTCTGTAAAATTAGGACTTTCTTTTCAAGGTCTTTAATTATTTGCTCAAAAGTTTTAGAATCCGATTTTTCATCCATTTTGAATACCGGCTTGAAGTTATAGTTGTTTACCAATATTTATTCTTTACATCGCCCCAATAATGATTTGTCTGGTTTTGAAATATTGAATTTAGTTTTTCCGGTTAGTTACTATCATTTTTAAGGAGCCATTGTTCACATTCTTCATAGTCACGAAAAACCATAAATTCATGCGGAATTTTACCTTCTGACAGCATTTGAAACATACGGCCCATGCCATATTGCATATTGCTTGAAACTATTAAGGCGGATCTGCAAGTATTGCGTTTTTCAAATCGTTTCCTGATTTCAATCAGATGCTTAAGCATCTCACTATTAACCGATGAAATATCAGAATTACGGAAATCCCATATAGCTCTTATGTTTGGGGGATAATCATTTGAGTTTGTTATCGTTTCAAAAATGGATGCGAATTCGTCAAAATCCGGTGTGCCTTGTACAGAAATGTGAAGCAACTCTCTGTTTTGATCATATTTTATTTCAATAGTCATAGCCTCTCCCGCTCCGTCAGGTTTCATGAACAGAACAGTTTATACCTGTTTATCCTTACCTGAAAGATTAGATTTTTTATTTGTCCTCCCAAAAAATATATTTTATCTCAGCTCAATATATAAAACTGCAAATAATAGAATATATGCCTGTATTGAAATAATTATCCATGATTAAAACTAATGGACAGTAAATGCAAGGAAAAATTACAGCCTGAGGTCAGATATCAATGGTCAGGTTCAAATATAGATAAAGACCGGCAACATGAAGACCACCGGTCTTCATGTTTTATAAACAAACTGAATAACGAGTATAAGAAATGCCTATAATAAGGCCTTTGCTTCCGCTCTTTTTTTCTGATTTGCTTCCATAAAAAAAGCTACTTTCTCATCGGTCAGGCCATAGAAGATAAAGACAAAACCCGCAAGGAGATAGCATGCCAAAGGTAAAAATGCTATAAGATTCATCAGGTTATATACGAATTCGGGTGTTGCTTCCATATTCGCCTTATATCCTATATATGCCAGAAATGCCGGTATTAATGTAAGGGCTATGGCCATCCCAATTTTTACAGGCATAGTATACATGGACATTATAAAGGCGCTGGCATTTTTCCCGGTTTTATATAACCCGTATTCGGCAGCATCCATATACATTGCCTGCCTTATGGGCATGGGCAGATAAGCAACAAGATTTGTACAGCAGATTATTGAGATATAAACGGTCGGACTGGTTGCGCCATACATGCGCAGGATAGCGTAACCTATCACACCAATAAAGGCGGTATACACACATATCTCCTTTTTCCCAACCCTTTTAGTTATTGCCGGGGCTATTATAGAGCTTATAAGGATTGCGCTTGATGTAAATAAAGGATACCAGGCCATCCATGAACTGTCACGGGTAACATATTTAAAATAATAGGTGGCAATGGATGTGAGGCTGAATATCGCTATATCTTTAAAAGTGTCTGCGATCATTATTATAATCAGAGGCATGTTGATTAGTATCTGCATAATCATTTCAAGCCATGTCAGATTTTGAGAAGGTTTTAATTTTTTATCAGGGTCATAACGGTCATACTCTTTTGTCCTGATGAAGAGGTTCCAGTATCCCAGTACCTGAAGAGCTGCCAGCAGGATTACTATTGTAAAATACCCAAGCGATTCACCATATCTGGCATTTAAAAAATTCAGAATTCTGATGGCCAATAAACTGAATAGGATCTGTGAGCCATACTGATACTGGATATTTCTCGCCGAAAGTATTGCCCTGTCATCAACATTACCGGAGAGTACCGAAATAAGGCCGAGCTGGGCGTTAAAGGCAAAATTAAGGCTGACATGTGCTATCAGGTATGCTGAACCCAGATATGATATTTTAGTCCAGTAGCTTATAGAAGGTATGTTCGTAAAGGTGATGGTATAAAAGACGAATGTTGATAAAGGCAAAAACAGAAGCCATGAGCGGAACTGCCCGTATTTGAACTGTGTTTTTTGTATAATGGCCCCGCTCACAGGTACGGACACTGCATCTACTATATGGGTTATAAACATGAATATCGACAAATGCGCAGGGAGAATCAGCGCTACGTCTGTCATGAAGTAGCTGTAATAGTATATTGCCACCAGCATCATCATGTTAAAGGTCATGGTGGAAACACCGTAGCTGTGTATAACAGAGGCAGGAAGCCTTTTTTCAATCATATTTATGAACTCCTGAAAGGTTACAGTTTTATTGTTTTCCAACTAGTTTTCTATTCGAGATTATTTAACCTTGCCTCTTACACTCATAACGACCTCACCGAAAGTCTTATTTCCTGTCATTTTGATTTTTTCTACTCTGTCATCAGGGCGTTGTGAATAATATTCGTCTGCCTCGGTCAGCAGGGGGAAATATTCACCATTGATCTCTTCAAAAAGTTCTACGTTCATGATCCCTTTTTCAGCACTTGTAATATCGGCAATACCGAGTAAGCCGTTCTTTTCTATAACCTTAAAAAGGCCGTTTTCAGATTTATATCCTACAAGGTTTTTTGACCAGTGGCGTATGTAGATATCCGCATCAAAGGTAAACAATTCTCCTCTCACAGATTCAAACACCTTCCCATTGTTCAGAACAAGCCTCTTGCCTGAACTGAGCATAGGCCTTGTTGATGTAAGATTATCAGGGTTATGGGTGTATATCATGTTATCAAAAGGGGCGTTGGCTATATCGGCGTAATCCGTGTGAACTATGCTGTTTTGTGGCGCTATATCATGAATAATAACAGAAGAACCTTTATATGCCTCCATTGCCCTGTGGTATCTCTCTCTGCTCCAGGTACGTTCAATAAAGTCATTTATATCACCATATATAATTAATGACTCTTCAAACTTTTTCCGGCTGATCTTATCGAAGCGCTGAGTGTGCCGTGTTTCGCAAAGTTCCTTCCAGAGAGAGGGTTTCCATACAGTATCGGCGCTGTAGAAAAGGCTGCTCTTTCCGGCAATAAATTTAAAGGCAACCGAAGGAAGCCCATGCCAGACAGATGACTTTATTGCCCGGACAGACAGTCCGGCCGCATCATCATAAAAATCATTTCTTTCTTCTTCGTAAAATGAAGTCGCACTGAATGGATAATAGCTCGCAGGCTCAATCCATTCCCCTGTTTCAAAATCCTTGAAAAGGAGTCGAGGCCGATTAGCCCTGTGGTTGATAAATATTTTTGCACGTTCATGTCCTATTTCATTACCCTCCCGGTCTTCTATGCAGTAATGGAATTTACCGCCCGAATCGTCTTTAAACCTTATAGAGTACCTGGCCCTGGGTCCGATAATGCACTCTTCAACCATTAAATCGTAAGGGATATCGACAACTCTCTTTGAATCAACGGATAGGGATCTTTCAAGGGCTCCCTTGGAATTTTTATAGTATTCCTCAAGAACAGGTTCTGATGATATTAATTTAAGTCTGTTTTTTGACAGGGGATTATAAAAATTAAAGAGGACAATATCTGTAAACCATCTCTTGTGATCCTCATGAGAATGGGTTCCAAAAACACCTTTAATTTCTGCAATACCTTTATAACCGAGATAGGGGAAAACAGGGGATCCGCATTCAAGCAGGTAGACATAGCCGTTGACGGTTATCATATACCCGCTGCTTTCTCCCATCATGGAGAAGGCGCTTGTATTGCCCACAACATCAAAAATAATATCATGGCCCACAGTATATTATTACTCCCTCAGATTCAGATCGATGGATTTCATATTCAAGGAGGTCTATTTTTCAACATTTATCAGGCAAATGCAAGGTAAATGTTTGTAAAACCTGATATAATTGATAAAAAGAAAAGTATTTTAACTATGTCCTACCCCGAAAGAAGCAAAACCTGGGTGCAGCTTTCAGCGGTCAGCTGTCAGCTGTCAGCTAACTATTTGTTTTAAAGGTCTTCTGCTGATCCGCCTGTGCACAAAGCTATGGCGTGACATGAAGCTGGATGCTGATAGCTGATCGCTTGCATTCAAAATCGGTTGATACATTGTTTTATATTATTCAAGCACAGCCGGTGATACCTTGATGGTGGATCAGGAGCTCTTTAAACTCCTGACATTGTAGGTCATAACAGGATTATGAATACCCTTTACCATAATTTCACCGATCTTATCTGCTTCAACAATATCATATACATTACTGTAAGTCCTCTGACTGACAAGAATCTGCCCTGCCTTGGCATTCGACTCAAGCCGTGAAGCCACATTCACCTGATTCCCTATTACAGTATAATCAAGCTGCATCTCATATCCTATATTCCCGACCGTCATATACCCGGTATTAATACCTATCCCCATTCCAAACTCATACCCGAAATATCTCCAGTCTTTTTTCAGGTCATTCACTTTTTTCTGCATTTCAATACCCATCATTACCGCCCTTTGGGCATGGTCATCCATAGGAACAGGATCTCCTAAAAAAATAAGCATACCATCCCCGATAATCTTGTTAAGAGTGCCATCATACTTGTAGACAATTTTTGTCATCTCAGAGATATAATTATGAAGCAGATGGAATAACTCTTCGGGTTCAAGATTATCTGTAAATGTGGAGAAATTCCTGATGTCGGTAAACATAACAGTCATCATCTTTCTCCTTGGCACAGCCCAAAGGATATCCGCATTTGATAAGATCTTTTCTGTGACCTTGGGTGAAAGATAGCGCCTGAGATTATTGTATTTGTTAAGTTCTTCTATCTGACTATTAACCTTCTCCTCAAGCCCTTCATTGAGTATAAGGAGCTCCTTTCTGGCCCTTTCCAGTTCTTTTGTACGCTCATTCACTTTCTGTTCCAGGGTAATGCTGTAATCCTCCAGCCTTGCCTTGGCATCCTCAAGCTCTTCATTTACTGCCCATAATCTTTCATAGGCTTTATTTCTTGCCTTTATGTTGATACGCAGGTTGTTTATGGTGTCTATAAGATGTGTTTCGGAATAATTGGGGTTATTGTTTTTTTTGAATGCTCTTAAACTGCGCCTGAGCCATGAAAATTTATAGTATGTAACATCAAGGATAAAGTATGGCGCGCTGAAGATTTCCCCCTTTTTCAATAAAATGCGGTCATCACCCCGAACTGTTTCGGTAACAAGAATTGCACTGGTATTTTTACTGCTTATCCTGAAATTACCCTGTTCAGAGTATTTACCCAGGTAGACCTCCTTTTCATTGACCCGCTCAGGCACCAGAAAAATCCTCTTCCCGACTGTTTTTCTCACTTTTTCAATCGGGTCTGTTATTGTTAAAAATCCGTCCTCCATTTGTGCATTCAGTTTAAAATTTCTAAATTCAGGTTCGTTATTCAGGAGTTTCACCGGATCGTATTGATTCAATGGCTGTTTGATTACGGCAGGAGGCAAACTCCACACAGTCGGTATAGTGGAGATGATCCCTCTTCTATATGCATCAACGATGTATTCACAATTCACGTCAATATCATCATGGTACAAAACCTTAAAGACGACCCTCATCCTCCTTAAGGCCTTGTCATAGTATGGCGGAAGAACGATATCTATATCTTTTGTGTCATTAATGTTATAGTTGAAAAACGGGACTCGCCTGTATCCATCATCAGGCCCGGCAAAAAACCTGGCCATATACCCGAATCTTCCCCATGATTTAAGCATTGCAGAGGAAGAGCCGCAGTTGTAATAAAAGTAGGGCTCTTCAGAGATCTCCTTCGCCCTCCTCAATACTTTATGGAAATTGTCATAGGTGGTCCACTCATCTTCATTCAGAAAAAAGGCATCAGGTGAGTCATACCTGTCTGATGGATATGGGAGACCATGAAACAGTGTTGAATAGTTCCCTCTTTTTTTTAAGAGGTATGAAGATATAATTTTTATATTTCTATTACTGATACAATCGGTTCTGCTCATGGTTTCTACCTGTTAAAATAAAATGTGAGACATTAGGAATGCAAATAATATACCACGGAATAACATATTGTTATTGCTTATTTTATCGATATGCTATGATGAGGATGCACTTATTCATTTGCATCAATGCACATAAAAATGTGCAGAATCGATTTTTATTTTTACAATGCAAATTATTATAGTTGACAGTTTTATAAGTTTTATATTAATTGTGCAATTGACCGGGACGTAGCGCAGTCTGGTAGCGCACCTGAATGGGGTTCAGGGGGCCGCTGGTTCAAGTCCAGTCGTCCCGACCACTATTTTGCCAAAGTATTGACAAAAGCCACAAACAAACAGAGAAAGGGCAAATCCGGCCGGTTTTCCGGGTTTGCCCTTTTTT
>CAZSZQ010000085.1:0-13898 GCA_964610475.1 uncultured Desulfatiglans sp. | reverse complement strand
GCAAAGGCAAGAAAAAAACTGAGTTTCAATATCCTGAAGGAGCTGTACTTATCCATTAAAATTCCCACTAACACTGTTGACACTACAGCGCCCATATTGACGCATGCATAGGCGAGGCTGAATTCCTGGGATGAAGCCCCGCTTTGTTTCAGCAATGTGGGAGTCCATGAAAGGATCAGCCATTGCAGATAGTAACTCAGGATAAAGGCAATCCATAACAATACTGTACCTGATGTTCGCCCTTCATTAAAAAGATGTTTTAACGGTACGCCAGGAAGCCTTTTTTCGGATGAAGTAATTTCAATGTCCTTTTTTGATGCATAGGATGGCCTAATTTTAAAGACTATTTTACGTATACGCTCTTTATCCTTATCACTCCCTCTTTTGATAAGGAACTCCAGTGGTTCAGGAAGGGAGATCGATGCGATGATTCCGATCACACATGCTATAATTCCGCCCACCAGAAACAGGGATTGCCAGCCGTATTTAGGGAGAAGGAAAGAGGAAAAAAGACCGGCACATGTAGCGCCAACCGCAACACCTGCGTACATCGTGGTGGCAAGCGTAGTACGTTTATGACTTGGCGCATACTCTGATCCAAAGGCAAGTGCATTTGGAACGGCTCCACCCAGTCCGAGTCCTGCAATAAAGCGGAGCAATATCAGTTGCTCCACTGACTGGATAAAGGAAATAGCCAGGGTAAAAATACCGAATGTGAATGCAGAGACAAGCAGCATCTGTTTGCGTCCAAAACGATCCGCGAGCATACCCAGAACCAAGGCCCCGATGAGTGCTCCGACATTACCGATGCTCATTGCCACCCCAAGGGTAGCAGATGTTGTGTTTAGATATTCAGCTATTTTAGGCGCAGCTACTCCAACGAGTGACAGATCAAAGCCGTCAAAAAAGGCAAGTAAAAAGCACAGGGTACAGATCCATATTTGATATAATGTGAATTTTCCAGAATCAAGGACCTCTTTTACGCTTACTATATTGCTCATTTCCTCTCCATTGATTTATTGTTATTAATTAAAGTGACCTCTTAGTATTTAAGCCTCAGACCTTTAGCATAGTTCATGCGACCAACATAAAACTCCTCTTCATTCTCAGGAGGGGTAATACCAGCAGCCCTGACACCGGCCCTCATGGCATCCTTCTGATGCTGAAAAATCAGGGAGGTTGGTTTTCTGAACATCCCTCCATTACCGCCGGTAAGCCATTGCAGGTATTTCATGCCCATCATACCGGACTGAAAGGCAACACCCCGCGCGTTCAGTGTGACAGGTGAGAGCTCCCAGTAGATATCCATGGCCTTAAGAAAGTCCCCTTTAAGAAACTCATTGAACATCTTCAGGGCACGCCTGTTTCCATCACCCGCCCTGTCAAATATAATATAGTCAGCCGGTCCTGCATACTGCTGTTTATATTGAGCCACGGTGATGGGCCATTCAGAAGGTTCTGCGGATTGAAAAAGTATTTTGTCGGAAACCCTGTTATACACCTCGGCCCATTTACCTATCCCATCCTCCAGATATGATTTTATTGCTACAATGTTTGGAATGTCAGTGATTCTTTCTATAAGGGCCGGATTGAATTTGCTCGGATGGAACCTTCCAAAGTCAAAAAAAGGTTTTGGCCAGAGATCTATCGCAAGGCCTGTCGAGTCACACAATTTTTTTGTGGCGTTGTAGATGTCTTCCTCTTTTCTCGCATAGAACATACCTGGCCATCCAAGCAGTACATGCGAACCACCTCTCTTTTCAAAATACCGGAGCAGCTCTATATCCTGATCAATGGTGTCTATGCCCGAAAACATGGATACAAGGACTTTGCCCTTTGCCTCATCGCATACTATGTCGATAAATTTATGGCGTTCATCAATGGTGAGGGTACATATTTCAATCTGGAGGAAAACACTGAAAACCCCCTTCTCGATATTATTTCTTACATCATGCCGTATTCCGTCCTCATCCAGTTGAGTGAGGTCAGGTGTGAATGAAGGACTAAGAGTACCGCACAAACCGTGATAGTGTTCTTTTGCCCACTGTTTGGCTTCCGATTTTGTAAATTCCATTTTTCTCCTCCCTGTTGTTATGGATATGAAATATATATTTTATGCATATGCCTTGAGTCTTGCGCCTTTTGCGTAATTTACCCTGCCCACATAGAATTCCTCTTCAGGTTCCCGCGGTGTCAGCCCTATTGCCCTTAAACCTGCCCTGATTCGCTCTTTCTGGTAATCGTAGAGCCTTCCTGTGGGCTGCCTTATGCTTCCGCCGTTGCCTCCATTGCACCAGTGTGCATATTTGTCCTGGTGGGCCATCACAATACCTGAATGAAAATATGAAGCCTCAAGACCCGGCCCGCCTTCATTTAATGGTGCAAGTTCCCAGTAGATATCCATTGCCTTGTCTATTTCACCCTTTGTTAGGAGATTGAATATATTGACCATCCGCGGATTTTCCGGGGTCTGCATACAGTAAAAGGGGCCGGCTCCGGACCATTGCTGACCATATTCTGGGATTGTGATAAACCACCGGTCAGGCATCGGGTCATTCACAAGTATCATGTCACCGATTATCCTGAAGGTCATGACTGTAATGGCCATGCTGCCCCCTCCGCCCAGTTTCATGGCAACCACATTGGGTATTTCGGCAATCCGGGGCAAAAGCTCAGGGGGAAAATAACTGGGATGGTACTTTCTCGTGTGGAGCCTTCCCGTATAGAGTACGATCCCGAGATTGGTCGATTCACACATGTACTTGTACATTTGGTAGATATCTTCTTTTGATCTGGGGTAGTACTGAATCGGATGCCCGAGTGTCGCATATGTCCCTCCCACCTTTTCTATGTGTCTGAGCATTTCGATATCCTGCTCAACCGTGTCCTGCATTACAGCAACAGAGATATGCACCTTGCCTTTGGCCTCATCACATACTATTTCAACCAGTTTTTTCCTTTCTTCAAATGTCATACCGCAGGATTCAGGTGAAACCATTATGGAAGAAAAACCGTTGGCAATAATATGATTGACATCATACCTTATGCCCTCTTCATCAAGGGCTTCAAGGTCCGGTGTAAATGAAGGGAATATTACCGTCTCAAGCCCTTTAATGTGTCTTTTTGCCCACTCTTTAGCCTCTGTTTTTGTGAATTCAACGGTCATTTTTGCCTCCTGTTAAGGAATAATAAAAAGATTGTTTATACTACTTATTAATTAAACTATCCGCCTCCCAGCACCTTAAGCCACTCCACCTCAATAAATTCGCTTTCCTTGAACTTATCCGATCTGGCGATGCTGACAATTTCATCATAGGAATGAATCCATTGGCCATCGACTATAAAAACACCTGCACTGAAATTTAACACATTTCTGGCCTCTTCCAGATCATATACATACTCATCCGGGTTGCCTTCAGGGAGTTTTATTTTCACTTTAGGCATCTGTGACATCTATTTGCACGCAAGTATTGCTCTTGTTACAAGTGCCTTGGCAACCTGTATCTTATACTCATTATAATTGAGGCTGACAGCATCGGATACTGCAGCAGTACCCGCAGCTTCAGCATTAACATCATCTATGGCCTTGCCATTAATGGCTTTCTCGGCTTCAGTTACCCTGTATGGTTTATTAAAAACCGCATTCAGACATATTTTTGCCCTGTTATTGCCGATTGCAGCGGCGCAGTTGACTACAGGGAAATCAATGGATTTTCTCAGGGCGAATTTGATGAAAGATGTTTTTATGCCGGAAGACAATTTCGGTAGTTGTATCTCTGTTACTATTTCATCATTATCAAGCACAGTCGATTGAACGCCTCTGTTTGCAACCCAGAAATTTTCGGCGTCAATAGTCCTTTTTGATGTGATGATTCTGGCATCTAAAACAATCAGTGCAGGTGCCAGGTCTGAGGGGTTAACAGCATGGCATCCGCAATTAAAACACCTGTTTGCTTCACTCATGGCAGCACTGTGGTTAAGGCTTTCAAAATCTTCAATATTCAGATTCCTTTTCCTTTCGGATACGGTGACCCGGGGAATTTTTATCCTGCTGCTTGTCCTGAGACAGGAAGGGTCAAATTTCAGGGCAATATCATCTGGTTTTATTTTTTGTTCTTCTTGTTTTTTTTCTACATGATTAAGATAAGCATTTATAGACCCTGCAGCCCTGTGTCCGGCTGCAATTGCACTTATAACCGATGACGAACCTGTAGTTATATCCCCTCCGGCAAACACACCGGGGATACTGGTTGCGTGGGTTTCAGAATCTATAGTTATGAGGCCTCTGTGAGTAACAGGTGACAATTCCGGGCAAAAAAATGAAAGGTCCGGTTTCTGCCCTATGGCAAGTATTATCTGGTCAACTTCCACCCTCTTTTTATCACTACTGTCAAAAGCAGGAGAAAATTTATATTCGTCATTATATACCGAAATACACCTGACAAGTTCCATTCCGGTTATCTTCCCGCCTGATTCCAGTACCCGGTGCGGTCCCCATGAAGGAAGCAGTTTTACTCCTTCTGCGATGGCCGTATCAATTTCAGACTGGAAGGCCGGCATTTCCTCACGGTTTTCGAGCGAGGCAACATATACCTCGTCTGCCCCGAGCCGCAATGCGACAGTGGCTGCATCAATAGCGACATTACCGCCTCCTATCACCAGGACTCTCGGGGAGATTCCTATTGTTCCGAGGCGTGCTTTGCTTAAAAATTCAAGACCGGACAGTATTGATTCTTCCTTATCTATTCCCAGTGTTGCGTGTTTCTGTACACCGCATGCTATAAACAGGCAGTCAAATTTATTATTTAGCTCCTCAATGGATATATCTTTACCAACATCAATCTCAAGTTTTATTTCAACTCCCATATCTTCAAGAACTTTTATCTGCTTTTTAATAATTTCTTCCGGAAGCCTGTATGGTGGTATGCAATAAAGAAGCATTCCTCCGGGTTTTGCCATTTTTTCAAATACAGTCACACTGTTACCAGCCTTCCTGAGATAAAATGCAGCTGAAAGGCCTGCCGGACCGGACCCCACAATAGCGACTTTTTTCCCTGTTTCATTTTCAGGCGGCCTGAATAATTCCGTCCGGTTCTCCATGATATAATCGCCCAAAAACCGCTCAATGGATCTTATGGAGACGGATTCATCAAACCCGCCCCGGTTGCAGGCCTGTTCACATGTATGGGGGCATACCCTCCCGGTTATTGCCGGAAAAGGGTTATTTTTAAGCAGTATTCTTGCTGCTTCAGAAAGGTTTGGCTCTCTGAATTTTTCAAGATATGAAGGGATATTTATATTGGCCGGGCATTTTATTGTGCAGGGAGAGTCGTTTGCTTTTATACCGCCGAATATGGAGTGGTATCTGTTTTCACCAATAATAGCAAAGCAGGTTTGCCCGCCCTTTCTCATACAATCAAACCTGTTGTTTTCTTTTCTGAAATACCAGCATCTGTTAAGCTGACAGATGTTTCCTGCAATGGTACCCATCTCCCTCACATGCGGGGAGGCTGCTCTGCGGGCTGCCTCGGACAGTGCTGTATAGCGGCTCTTCAATATTGGACTGCCGGCGATATCCTGAAGTCTGGTCATTGCCCCTATTTTTATAATGCCATCTTCTTCCCTGATATAATCCAGACCAGGGATAGTCTTGAGGTTAATTACTGTTTCGGGGTAATCAGGGAGTATCTCAAACCTCATGGTTCCAAGCAGGTCTGTGCCTCCAGCCAGAAGAGTCGTTTTTTCCGAACCGTTCCTGAGCATGGAAACCGCTTCATCAAGAGAGGAGGCATTAACAAAATTAAAATTCATTAAACTCTTCATTTGTATTATCCACCAACTTTTCCCAGGGCCTTAAGCACCAGATCAGGAGTAACCGGTGTACCGTCTACCCATTTACCGATTGCATTATATACAGCCGGCACCAGCAGGGCCGCGGCAGTAGCTGCCTTTCCTGCCTCGCTGCATCCGTAAAGTCCGTAGGCGCTGAATCCGATATGTGTCTCTACTACAGGGCAATCGATCTCACCGACATCACCTATGGTAAGGATCGGGTAACCCAGAAAATTATCGTTCAGTTTGACCCCGGTCAGGGGATCGTAGAATATACCTTCGGTTGCAGAGACGCTTATCCCCTGGTAAGCACCTCCAAATAGCTGCTGATCATTCACATTGGGATTGATTGACTGACCAAGGTCATAGGAATGAACCAGTCTGGTCACCTCAACAAATCCTGTCATTGTGTCGACTTCCACTTCCACAAAACATGCCTGCCTGGCCATTTCATACATCTCTTCCACCTTGAAGGGCTCAGGCGGCGTAATGCCGACAAAAAACGGGCCTCCCTCAAGCCAGCTGTATTTGTGCGCAGAAGTAAGGGCCTTTACCGGAAGCCTGTTTTCCGGATTTGCCTTTTCAAAAATAATGCCTTCCCTGATATCCAGTTCATCAACAGTTTTTCCCTTAAAGGGAGAAGGGGTTGGAGGAGGCTCAAAGCCAGGATAATTTGATGAAACAGGCATGGGTTTGAGTGCATATTCAAGGAGCATCTTTTTCATTGCCCTTGCGTTCCACACAAGGCCATATGAATTGATCATTGTCCCCATTGAACCGGCAGGGTAAAAGGCATCAAATGAGAAATATTCCTTGAACTCAATTTTAACATCCTCATAACGTAACCCTGCTTCATCAGCCACGATCTGACAGTAGGTGGTGGGTGCCGATTGACCGCAGTCACATCGTCTGAAGAATATGGTTGCTGTTCCATCCTGTGACATGGAAATACCAGGGTGTGGACTGTTGGAGCCGCGAACACCGGTTGCCCAGCTTGCGCATGCATAAAACCCGACACCATGCATCCTGCCGTTTAGAAGTTTTCTTGCACCCGGAGGATGCCACTTTGTATCCCAGTCAAAGGATGCCTTGCCCGCTTCTATGACCTCCCTGAGGCTGTCCCTTACAGGCATCCCGTATTTCTTTTTCACATTTACATCAAGCCACGCCATATCGTGACCTTTAACTCCGTCGTTTGTAATCTGCACATCTATGGGGCTCATGTTCAAACGGGCTGCCACTCTGTTTATAATCATATTCACCAGTACACAGTCCATTGCGCCGTCCTTCCAGCAGGACTCGTGTGCCTTGCTCCAGTAGGATTGAATCTGGCGCAGATATATATTTGGTGTTTTAAGGGAATTGACCAGCATTTTAAACAGAGGGTGTCCATCATGTTGATATGAAACAATCTGTATGGCTGTAATGGTCCCATCTTTTTTAAATCCAACCTTGTAACAGGCAGCCCCGGTCTCATAACTGGTTCCCTCCCAGGCGAGGCCGTAATCATCCACAAATTTGACAGGCTTTCCAGTCATTTTAGTCGCTATTACAGTGTATCGGCACAGCTGTGAAACATAGCCCATCTGGTTTCCGCCGAACATTGCCCCGTTGTGCGGGGTATGGACTTTAAGCTTAACGGCCTTATCCCTGAATTCCG
Organism: uncultured Desulfatiglans sp.; assembly: GCA_964610475.1. Classification (GTDB taxonomy): domain Bacteria; phylum Desulfobacterota; class DSM-4660; order Desulfatiglandales; family HGW-15; genus JAAZBV01. The sequence continues at coordinate 6,406 of CAZSZQ010000085.1, read as the reverse complement.
GCATCATTCCGAACCTGATATCCCTGCCGATGGAGGCGCCATGATACCAGACCTCAAGTTCATCCCCTTTATAATGCGCTACTATACACCCCGGCTCAGGGGTAGCCCATACATCATCATCGTTTTTTTTCTGATAAAACTCGATGATATCATCAGCCTCGGCAAAGCCTTTTTCCACATCGCCCTGATTAAGGATCACCGCATCTTTCCATATATTGCTTTCAGGATTGCGCTCCGGGTGCAGCAGGGGTGCTCCGGGTCTGGCAGGCTCTTCAGGGTCAAGTATTATGGGGAGTTGCTCCCATTCAATGCCTTCGCCTATCAGTTTAAGGGCCAGGTCGCATGTTTCTTCGCTCTCTGCAACTACAACTGCGCCCACCCTTACTCCGAAAAAATCGGCGGTATCAGGGAGAATGGAATCCCTCCACCAGTACCATCCGATTTCTCTTGGAAAATAATCATGGAGATCCAGATCAGGGTCATCATATCTGATAATTGCCCATACCCCAGGCAGATTTTCAGCCTTGCTGCTGTCCATGCTTATTATTCTGGCATGGGCGTGAGGCGAACGATAGACCTTTGCATACAGCATCCCCTGGAGATAAACATCGCTGGTATAGACCGCCTTGCCTGTTATCTTATCAAGGGCCTCTTTGGGGCGCAAACCGCGCTTCCCTATGTAACCGCTCTCTGGCGGCCGCCATAACCAGGGTTTGTTTTCCGTATTCTCTGCCATATTATTTCCCTTCCCTGAGTTTCTGAGACGCATCAAGGATTGCCTTAATATGCACATGGTAGTTACCACAGCGGCAAATATTGCCTCCAAGCGCCTCTTTTATATCATCCACAGTGGGATCGGGATTGTTGTCCAGTAATGCCTTGGCAGTCAGGATAAACCCGGGTGTGCAGTATCCGCACTGGGCTGTCCAGTTCATGACATAGGATTCGACCAAAGGATGTCTGGAGTCAGCCAGCCCCTCGGCTGTCTCGATGATTGCACCATTACAGTCTGCAGCCAGTGTGGAGCAGGATAAAACCGGTCTTCCATTCATTAATACTGTGCATGACCCGCATGCCCCCTCTCCGCCGCACATGTCCTTGATGGATGTCAAACCAAGTTTTTTACGTAAAACATCCCTGAGGGTCGAGTTTGACCTGACCTGAATACTGTGTTCCTTTCCATTGACGATAAATTTTACATCATGAATCAGGAGAGCCTCTTCATGTGCGGCATTGTTTTTTGAAGTATTCTGGGCTTTATACAATTATTAACTCCTGATGTTACGGGTTTTTTCGAAATATTATATGATAGAATAATTAGCAATAATTTATTTTACCAGCGGGCTCTCCCAACCGCTGTTTTTTATCAGGATTTTTTTCCAGTTTTCTGGTAATTTAATCGGCTTAGTGACAAAATGCGCCGCTCCATATCCGAAGGTGCCTGTATAGGTGATCCCAAAGGGGCCTGCACCTCCGGAAACACAGATCTTTATATTTTCATGACCCGCGAGTAATGGTATCAGTGCATCAGGGCCTGACCGGCATTTTTTTATCAGCTCCTCTGGCAGACGGCCAAAGAATTTTATTTCATCAATATCCATCCCGTTGAGAAATTCGGAAGCCGGTATTTTGATCGCATCAACAAGGGCCTCTTGAAATGCGATTCTTGAATAACCTTCTCTGCGAATGCAATCAAAGGTGGAGGCGCAGAGAAGCACAAGATTGTCCATCCCCCAGTTTCCTATAAGTCTGTCGTGTTTAACATTGGCCTGTTTGCTTATATACTCGATAATCCTTTTTACCGTCGGCGGTTCGGGCTGGACTATATCCGGCTGCCATGACATTGCCGGCATGACACTGACAGTCGGCTGATCCATTGAATATCCTTCTGCCACCCTCAGGGGCTCCCATGCTCCCCTGTAAGCAGCCTCATTTTCTGCCATCAGGGGTATAAACTTGAAGGGGCTCCCAAGGGTCTTCATGTCATTAACCCCGGGCCATGAATGCCCAAGGTTGTTCATTATGAGCCTTACCGCCCTGCCAATAGTGGAATTGGCTCTAAAGCCAGGTCCAAGGGTACTGAAGGTATTGTTGATGTGGAGGTCATCAATAAGATTTTGCCCGCTTACAATAAGCAGAGGTGACATATTGCATGAGGTGCATTGTACCTCGCGCAGATTAAACGCCGGATCGATAATCGCCTCAACAGCGGCAATCACAACCGGAAGATACTGGGGCAGGCAACCTGCCATCACGGCATTAATTGCTATTTTTTCTATTGTAGCCTCTCCGCCTCCGGGCTCTACCTGGCCGATTGAATGATCAGGGCCAAGCTCAGTGCCTTCAAGCATTTCTTTAACCGCTTCCCTCGTGGGAGGAATAAGAGGTAAACCATCTCCCCACCCGTGCTTAAGAAAATATTTCTCCATGCTGCTTATAGCCCTGGCGTAGGTTGTATTGCTGAATACAAGATCGTTTTCAACAGTTACTTCGACATTGATTAAGGGTGTTTCTGTGAGGGCATGAATGACATCATGGGCGAATTTGTTAAAATTCAATTCTTCAATTTCCGAAGCATGGGGTAATGCCTCCAGGGGAACTACAACAAGTGATATATCGGGGAGTCCTTCACGACCTGCTACAAACCTGGCATTGGTTTCAAAGGGCCTCGTTATGGCAAATGCCACAGGTTTACCCAGTTTTTCTATTTCCACTGCATCAAGAGCCACCCTTGCCGAGCTGGTTCCGGTGAGTCCCAGCATCACAATAACGCCGTCTGAATATTCTGCTATCTCTTTAAGTCTTTCTTCTCTTGAAGGGGGGCCCATAAAAGACCATTCGCGAAACTGAACATCTTCCGAAATATTTTTAATAGCGGTTTCAAGACGGGGCCAGAGCTTATCAGTTATGCCCCAGACCCCGAATTTTAAGACCCCGATTTTCTTGCCGTTTACACTCTTTAACCTTGGAGCAGCCGGAAATCGCCGAGCACTTTCAATCCTGCCCTTCGGGTAATGAACCTTCAGCTTAATATCCTTTTCAGACATATCATCCCCATGATAGTCAGAGTATAAACACACCGGGTATAGTATAAGAGACAGGCTGCTCTTTGACAGGTATAAAATATCCCATTAATCTATAAAACTATCACCCTGATATTTCTCTAAACTTTATTTGATAAACTGATTGAAATTTTATCGAATAGTATATAAGTATACAAAAGTTGTAAACACAAAAAGATTAAATAGGAGAATTTTATAACAGGTCACTTTTAAAGACCATAATACAAGATATTTATAAGGATAATCCTGTAAAAATTAGAAAATCTGATTTATTAGATTAATTTTAATAACATTTTAAGGAGGTAACTCCATGGAATCATTATATAATGATATCGTTTATTTCATGGAAGAGTATTTTCCTGCCTACAGCAGGTATGCCCAGGTTCCTGAGACACAGCATCTGATGGACCGTTTCTATGCCCCTGATCTTACCTTTGATGACGGTGTTGTGACCAGTCGTAAAGAATGGTATGAGAGATGTCTTACCCATCCGGGTGTCCAGGATAAGTTGACTGTTGAACATCTGTTCATAGATGAGAGGCAAAAAGAAGCCGGTGCGCTGCTCAAGACCCAGGCTATTGACAGGACAACCGGTGAAGTGCTTTTAGAGCTGAAAATGAATGTCCTTTATAGCCTTAAAATAGAAAATAAAGATATAAGTATAATAAGGGTAAGGGTTTTTCTCGAAAGTAACCCTGAAAAAATGAAAAAACTGGGGGAATTATATGCAATAGCTTAACAGGGTATCCAGTAATACCGTTATAATTAATTTGAATGCCGGAGATGGTGGTCAGTCAGTAATTTGTTATTCCAGGAGGAGAGCCAATGATATCCCAGGATGAAAATAAAAAATACCAGGAAGAAAATTTACTTATAAAGGAGCAGATTGAAAAACAGTCAGGGAAGACAGTGGAGCAGCTGTATGCTGAAAGGGCAAAAAGGGTCCGGGATGTGATTGAGTTAAGAGTGCCTGACCGGGTGCCCTTTTTGTTTCTCATAGATACCCAGGTTCATTACGGTTTACCCAATTCCGCCTCCTACTATGATCCTCTCTCCCTTAAAAGGACAATGAGAAAGGTGGCCCTCGATCTGGAGCCTGATGTGAGTGAGGCCGGGTTTCCCTCATGCGGCGCTGCAATGACAACGCTGGATATCAAAAACCGCATATGGCCGGGCGGGCCTGTACCTGATGATTATGAATATCAGTTCATAGAAGGGGAGTACATGAAGGCGGATGAGTATGAGATGTTTCTGAATGATCCTACCGGTTTTATGATCCGCCGCTATCTCCCAAGGGTTTACGGGGCACTTGAGCCTCTGGCCAAACTGCCGCCCATGGAGGATCTGTTAATGGGTTTTGAAGGCCTGACGCCGCTTTTTACCAGCCCGGAATTTCAGAAAATGGCAAAGCGCCTGGCTGAGGCAGGAAGGCAGATACAGGAATTTTATAAAAATGCAGGTGACGCCCAGGGGGAGTTTGCAGAGCTTGGATTTCCTCCCTTTGCCAGCTTTGCGCCCGGAGGAGTGGGGGGTGCACCCTTCGATACCATTACAAGTTTTCTTCGCGGCATGAAGGGTTCCATGCTTGACATGTACCGCCAGCCGGAGAAGCTTATCAAGGCATGTGAGGTAATTCTTGCAAGACGCACTGCAAGGGCCATACCTGCAGATACAACCCACAGGGATTATCCGCAGAAGATAGCCATGCCCCTCTGGAGGGGAGACCCCAATTTTATGTCCGATGCACAGTTTAAAAGGTTTTACTGGCCGGGGCTGAAAAAATCCCTCGAAACACATGTTAATCTGGGGTATGTGCCTGTACCCTTTTTTGAAGCAAAATTCGGAGACAGGCTGGAATGCATGCTTGAACTCCCAAAGGGGAAGATACTGGCCTCAACAGATGCAGATGATGCTGTCAGGGCAAAGGAGATTCTTGGCGGACACACAAGCCTTCTGATCCGCACCCCTAATTCCAGCAGGGTGTGGTCTTTATCAAAGCTGGAATCTTTTCTCAAGGATATGATCGATAAATGCGGTAAAAACGGCGGCCTTATGATCGCGGTACTGATTCCAAATAACGCTAGGATCGCGGATATTCAGGCAATGCTGAAGTCAGTCAGGGAGTATGGAAGGTATTGATCAACCTGTTCTGAATATAAGAGCGGCCATCAAATTTGAAAGGGGTATTAATATGGATTTTATCAGCCTGGATCATCTGGTAAAGGATTCAATAGACATGCATATGCATCCTGGCCCTGGTGCAGGCCCGTGCCGTTTTGATGCCATAGAGGCGGCACAGATGGCTAAACAGGCCGGTATGAAGGCCATTGTCCTTAAGAGTCATGCATATACGGCCGCTGTTGCAATTATTGTGAACCAGCTTGTACCTGGCATAAAGGTTTTTGGGAGTATCTGCCTTAATTATGAAGTGGGCGGCCTGAACTATCATGCTGTTCAGAATGCAGCAGGCCTTGGTGCAAAAGTGGTGTGGATGCCGACCTTTTCTGCTGCCAACTCCATCAATAAATTCAGGACACTTGGCCTGCCGCTGGAAGGTGATGGAATAACTCTTCTGGATAGTGCCGGAAAACTTGTCCCGGAAATGGAGCGGATACTGGTGATTATAAAGAAAAACAACATGGTTCTGGCAACAGGACACATCTCACCCCAGGAAACCTTTGTTCTTATAAAAGAGGCGTTAAAAACCGGAATAAATAAAATAATAATCACTCATCCGACCGACAGGGAATTTGGCGAAAACCATTTTACCATTGATGACCTGAAGGGGCTTTCGGCAATGGGGGCATTTATTGAATTTACCCTCATCGGCATGCTGCCAAATGAATTCTGTCATGACCCTGTGCAGATAGCGCAGACCATAAAGACTATCGGCCCTGAACGCTGTATTGTCAGCACTGACCTTGGACAGCCCCAGAACCCTTTGCCTGTGGAAGGCATGAGGTTATTTATAGCCACTCTTCTCCACCAAGGTATTACCCAGAAGGAGGTGGAGATGATGATCAAATTGAACCCTGCCGCACTGCTGGATTTAGTTTGAGATCAGATTGAAGAAGGGAATTGAGGTTTTTATAAGCCTGGGGACTAAGGCCATGGTTTCCGGGTTGAATAAGAGTCAAGAGCAGACTTGATAATCATATAAAGGGTTCCGAGTTAAGGGCATCTTAGTAAGTATGTTAATATAGGCACCTCCCCATCCATAGTATATTGGGTACTATGGACCAAAGCGCATAAGCGCAACAACCTTGTTAATGGATCTAGGAGGTGCCGAAATGAAATTATACGCAGGAATAGATTTGCATTCAAGTAATAACTACATAGGTGTT
>CAZSZQ010000084.1:0-13921 GCA_964610475.1 uncultured Desulfatiglans sp. | reverse complement strand
TCACGTTGAATATATAGAAAAGGAGACCCTTCCTCACTATATACTGTTTTAATTTGACAATTTTGCCAAATATTTGACGTTATTGCATGAAACACATATGGGCAAAAAAAAGAAGATTAAATATTCTCTTGATCCAAACGCATGGATGGCAACCTATACTGACCTCATGACGCTTTTGCTTACCTTTTTTGTGCTTTTACTCAGTCTCTCATCAACCGATAATAAAAAACAGCGTCTTGCCCTTAGCTCACTTGTAGGGGCCTTTGGATTCAAGCCGGGCGGACAGTCGGTAATTGGAGACCCAAAGGGAATAAATATCACATCCGGTTCTGCACCTATTGTGTCTGAGGATATTCAATTCGAAAATTTACGTAATGTGGCACTCAGGCATGGACTTGAATCGGACCTGGAAGTAACCAGGCAGCTTGACCGTACAGTAATTATTCTTAAGGACAAGGTGCTTTTTGAGCATAATTCATCTGAACTGGTGAAGGAAAAAACAGAATTTCTTTCCGAACTGGCTGAAATACTTAAAGAAGGACATCAACTGATAGAATTGCGCGGATACAGTGATTCTTCCGAATCAATTCTAAAGGATGATCCATTCAAATCCTCGATGATCTTATCATCAAAAAGAGCATTAGCCATGTTTGATTTCTTTGTTGAAAAAGGCTTGCCTCCCGGAGATATGGCCGCCCATGGATTCGGGCAAAACGATGCAGGGATCTCAAAGGGATCAAAGAAAACATATCTTAACAGGCAGGTGGAGATTATTCTCGATTACAGGGAAAAGATCCCATATAAAATACTAAATCAAAGCGAAAAAAGGGGCCGTCTTGATTTTAAAGGCTTCTTTTTCAGGACAGCGAGAGATATCAATGCCAGAAGAAAAAATTAAAGAGGAGGAAATAATAAGCGGAGGAATTCCAAGCTGGATGGTAACTTTTTCAGATCTTGCGACCCTTCTTCTGACTTTTTTTGTTCTTCTTCTCTCCATGTCTTCAATGGATGACAAATCTCTTAGAAGCGTCTTTTCAAATTTTACCAGCGCCAGCGGTATCTTGAATTTTAAGGAACTGGGAGAGGTATATCGCCCCAAGGAGATTCTGATAGAAGGGATTTACCAACGATTTGCGGAATCCCTTGTTATAAGACACTCCGATGACCCCGTTGATTTGCCTGCCGAAGCCGAAGAGACCTTCATGAAAGAGTCAGGGGGCCAGGTTATAATTCAGGATATAGAGGGGGGATTCAAGCTTGTATTCGGTCATAAACTAATGTTCGAGTCGGGAAGAGCGGAAATCAAAGAAGAGATGAAGCCGGTTCTTGATCTGGTGGCGCAATTCATCAAGGCATCATCCTTTCAGGTATATATTGACGGTCATACGGATAATATTCCTATTAACAGTGAGGAGTTCCCTTCCAATACCAGCCTTTCCCTTGCAAGGGCCTATAACGTAATGATTTACCTTATTGAAGAAGGGGGTGTGGGGTCTGACAATCTGGCCATGATCGGTTATGGCGAAAAACATCCCATCGAAAGCAATGATGCCCCGAAAGGAAGGGAGAAGAACAGGCGTGTTGAGATGATATTTAAGAGTAAAACCTATTTTTGATTCCTTTTTCTTTCTCTGAAGACAACCCTTACCGGAATATTGTCTAATCCGAATTTTTCCCTGATCTGATTGGCTATAAATCGTTCATATGCAAAATGAACAGCCTTCGGGTGGTTGACAAAAACCACGAATGTCGGGGGTCTGGTTCCTGTCTGGGTTGCATAATAAAATTTTAGACGACTCCTTCCAACAAGAGGTGGAGGCCGTTTAAAAATCATCTCCCCGATTAACTGATTCACAGCCCCGGTATTTATCCTCATATTGAATTGTTCAAAGACCTGATCGATTTTATCGAATATCCTGTTGACACGTTCACCTGTTAGAGCTGATAGGTTTATCCGGGGAGCATATGAAACAAACTGAAGTTGTCTGTCAATGTCGAGGTTGAGCTGTTTAACACGTTCTGTATCCTTTTTAATCAGATCCCATTTGTTGACAGCAAGGATAACACAACGCATACGGTCAAGGGCATATCCGCATATCCTTGCATCCTGCTCGGAGATACCGGCATCTGCATCTATCAGTATAACTGCGATGTGGCATCGTTCTATACAATGTATTGCCCGTATCATGGAATATTTATCTATCTTGTCCTTGACTTTGCTTTTTTTTCTAATACCGGCAGTATCAATAAACAGATATTCCCTGTTATTCCTGTTAACCCGTATATCGATTGAATCCCTTGTAGTCCCGGGGATCTCACTTACTATCAACCGGTCATGACCGAGAATCCTGTTAATAAAGGATGATTTTCCTGCATTGGGTCGTCCAAGCACTGCTACCCTTATCTGATCCTGGTTTTCTGATACCTCTGCTTCACTATGTGTAGCTTTAACAATATCATTCATCAGACCCTTTAAGCCATACCCATGTGCAGACGAAAGGGGGTAAAGGGTATCAACTCCCAGACTGTAGAAATCATGGATCAGATTTTCTTTCTCTGGCCCGTCGATCTTGTTTATTACAGGGTATATCTTTTTATCATAACGCCTGAGAATAGCAGCAACCTCTTCATCGGAAGGCAAAAGGCCCTTACGGCCATCCATCATGAAAATGATCTGGTCAGCCTCTTCCACCGCTTTTAATACCTGTTCTTTGACCTGCACAGAGAAAGGTCCCTGCTCCTGCTCATCAAATCCTCCTGTATCAACAAGGATAAAAGATTTACCCTCCCAGTTTACAGTAGCATAAATACGGTCTCTCGTGACGCCCGGCTGATCATCCACAATTGAGTCAGTCGACCTTGAAAGGCGGTTAAAAAGTGTGGACTTGCCGACATTCGGGCGTCCGACTATGGCTATTATTGAAGTCATAACAGTATAAATGGATATATTATTTGATAAGATATTGAAAGATAAATATTATCCGACTTGAGAACTGTTCCTGAAAAATATCAGGCACCGGCAGCAAGATTGTCACATATTGTTCGGTTGAGGTCCATTAATTTAACCGGCTTTTTCAACAGGCTCAATGCAAGCCCTTCATTAATGGTTTTTTTTGCCCTGATATCACCCGGGTTCCCGGTTAGCACAAGAATCCTTGCATCAGGGTCAATTGACTTTATTTTAGAGGATGATTCGTAACCGTCCATAACAGGCATTTCAACATCCATGACAACAATGTCAGGAGAAAAGGCTTTATATTTTTCTACAGCCTCTTTTCCATTGAATGCCCTCTCCACTATGAAACCGCCAAGCAGGTTCAAAGATTCCATAATCAATTCTGAAAGAGTTTTTTCATCATCGACTATGAGCACTTTTATAGGTAGCATCTTTCAAAACTCCCTTTCTAATTCCGTAAATAATATTTTTTGTTCCTTTTTATGTCAATAATAAAACTACAATATCTTGTATTCATTCTTATTAATATAATGCATATAGTATTTTTGACAATGCTAACCAATTTTTTTCTTTTAAAAATCAGATGTATAAACTATTTTTTGACAATTCAACAAAGGTTAATTATTAATCCTTTATATTTTTTGTCTTGACTAAAAAGGGTAATGGGAATAGTTAATTTTTGGTTTTTTCTCTTAACGACCTGTAAAAATGCATACAAAAAAATCGGAAAAGATGGATACAAAATATATAATTGTTACTGGCGGGGTTTTATCTGGACTTGGTAAGGGTATTGCAGCTGCCTCAATAGGCCACCTTCTCTCATCAAGATTAAAAATTATACCTGTAAAATGTGACGGATATCTTAATGTGGATCCGGGAACAATGAATCCATATGAGCATGGTGAAGTCTTTGTTCTCGATGATGGCGGAGAGGTTGATATGGACTTCGGCCATTATGAAAGATTCCTGGGGGTTACCTGCAAATCAAGCTGGAACCTTACAATGGGAAAGGTATTTGACATAGTAAGAAAAAAAGAGAGAAAAGGTGACTACCTGGGAAAGACAGTACAGTATATACCCCATGTAACAGATGTAATAAAAAACCACATTTTCAAGGTGGCCGGGGATGAGGCTGCTGACCTTGTGATAGTGGAGATAGGCGGTACTGTTGGTGATATAGAAAACGAACTGTTTCTTGAGGCCATGCGACAGTTGAAAGAGGATGTCGGCAGGCAAAATACTGTATATGTACATCTAACCTACGTACCTATCCCCTATGGTGTAAATGAACAGAAATCAAAACCCACACAACAGAGCGTTAATCTACTGAAGCAGAGGGGTATCTTTCCTGACATCATAATCGGCCGGTGTTCGGAGTACCTGACAAAGGAAGTCAAGATAAAGATCTCAAACTTTTGTGATGTTGAACCCGAAGCGGTTATCACAGGGCTTGATGTGGATGATATCTATGAAATCCCCCTTGTTTTTGAGGAAGAAGGGCTGCCCGGGATACTCCATAAAAAACTAAATATCTATAGCCCTCCTGATTTAAGGAAGTGGAAACAGCTCGTTAATAACCTTCGGGATCCGAAAAAGGAAATAACTGTTGCCATGTGTGGTAAATATACAAAACTGGAAGACTCCTATGCCTCAATAATCGAGTCCTTCAACCACTGTTCCGCGCATCTTGAATGCAAGATAAACCTCAGATGGATTGATACAACTATACTTTCCGACACCTCGTTTATGGATGAAGTGGACGGGATAGTTGTTCCAGGAGGATTCGGTTCAAGGGGCGTGGAAGGAAAGATAGAGGCTATCAGGATCGCCCGTGAAAAGAATATCCCGTTTCTTGGTTTATGCCTGGGTCTCCATATGGCGGTTATTGAATTTTCAAGAAATGTGTGTGGACTTGTCGGGGCAAATTCTACAGAGATGGATCCTGACACTCCCCATCCTGTAATAGATATACTGCCGGAACAGAAAAAAATAACCGAAAAGGGCGGTACGATGAGGCTTGGGGCTTATACCGCAATACTTAAAGAGGGAACCCTGACAAGATCTCTTTATGGTATAAACGAGGCATCAGAAAGGCATCGTCACAGATACGAGGTAAACCCTGATTATCATAATATTTTAACAGAAAAAGGCATGATCTTTTCAGGATCTTCTCAGGACGGAAGGCTTGTTGAATTTATCGAGCTACCCGGACACAGATTTTTTGCTGCAACCCAGGCACACCCGGAGCTTAAATCCAGGATGGAAACACCTGCTCCGCTCTTTTTCGGTTTTGTAAAGGCATGCATGGGCAAATAGATGAACAGGTCATACAAGGTCGTGTTTACAGGGCTCTTACGGACAAAGGCTTTTTTTAAAAACCGCATCTCAATGCTTGGGGTTTCACCAGAAACGGCAGAGGAAATCCTCAAAAAGGCGCCTGTTGTTTTAAAGGAGGCAGATTCCATTGGCTATATTAATAAATATGCCACGGCTATCACAAATGCCGGGGGCCGTGTGAACGTATACTCCATTGATAGCACCGGCAGTTCAGGAGATGGCTTCAGTACTATTCCAGGCATGTCAAGTTTTACACAATGCCCTCAATGTGGTTACAAACAGGCGAAAAAAAAATTATGCGTGAGATGCGGGCAGATTTTAATACGTCCTGTTAAAGAGTAACAGAGGTTAAAATGATAACTGTATCTTTATAAATATTTTTTTAGGGTAGTATGATATGAAAGAATACAAACAACGCATTGCAAAGCTGCTGGCGGAAACAGGTGCTCTCTTCTTTGATGATAAGCTTGTCTTGAAGGATACAAGACCAACCCCCTATTTTGTAAATTTCGGCATGTTCAGGACAGGCCGGCTGATCAGAGAACTGGGTTCACTCTTTGCTGATATGATCATGGAAACAGGCCTTATAGCAAAAACCGATATAATCCTGGGTCCTTCTTACAAGGGCAGCGCAATAGCATTGGCTGTATCCATAGGACTCTTTGAAAAATACGGTCATGATCTTTTTTTTGAATATGACAGAAAAGAGGTGAAAAACCATGGCGAAGGAAGCATATCAAAAAGTCTTATGGTTAACAGAACCCTCTATACCGGCTGCAGGATTTTTATAGTTGATGATGTCACAACAACCATGGGCACAAAATATGAACTGATCGAAAGGATTAATAATGAAGCAGTTTCACAGGGCATAAAAATAAATTTTTCCGGTATCGGCATTGCCATAGACAGAGAACAGAGCACTGCTGTTTATGAGAAAAACGGGAAATATATCCCGGATGTAAAGGGAGAAAACACTATAAAAATCTTTACTGAAAAAACCGGCATCCCAGTATATTCCATTGCAGGGATCAGGGAAGTGGTTCAATACCTTTATGAAGAACAAATATCTGTCTTGATCAGGGGCAGCAGAAAACCTATTGATGATGAAACCAAAGAACTCTTTGACAGTTACCTTAAGATCTACGGGAATTGATTTGTAGGGTCTTAAACCTCATTTTATCCTTTTCTTTGCCTCTTCTATGAGCTCGAGGAGAGACTGAACCTTTGTATACCCCGGTTTTTCAAAAGCCTTTGCCCATTCTTCCTGAGACAGTGTTTCCTTTAAGAATGCCTCGACCGGAAAATACTGAAACCAGCAATCAAGGGTCCTGGGGCATGGAACCCCCATGTTTTCACTGCGGCAATACGAAAATGTGATTGCATGTCCCAGCCTGGGGCACCGGATCGTAAAATCATCTGCCTCTATTCCACTATCATTTGACATAAGTTATTACCCTGTGAACGGATTTCCATTCCTTTATCAATAAAATATCCCACAACATAGCACTGCTGATATCATATAGAGCCCTGTTGATCCTTTTCATCTTCATCATCACATTTTTCTGCCCTTTTTCTTTTTGCCATCCTGATATATGCAACAATCAATGACACGGCTGCCAGGAAAAAAACAATTTCATAGAGGTGGCTTATAAGGATAGTCAGCCATGTTGCCTTTTTTCGCACGTCACTATACCAGTTTTTTTCCAGTTCATCAAAGGAGACATGAAAGGTCATGAAAACAGCAGATTCAAAATCATCCCCTTCCTTTAAGCTCATTAGCAGTCTTCTGATCCCGTCATGGCCATATTCATTCACCATATATTCAACTATGCTTTTACTCAGGGCATATGCAAGCATAAGACCTTCATCATCTCCCGGAAATTCCTGAGAAAGATATTTAAAGGGTATCTGTCTTCCGGTAAATATAGCGCTGTCCAGAGGTGAATGGTGCGTCATTATTATATCCGCTATACCTCCGCTTGCCCACTGTGAGATGCCCTCATCAAGCCATTTGGGCAGATTCCTGCTGCCGATGCATTTATGCAGAAGAAGATGACATAGTTCGTGCTTCAAAATGGAAGAAATGGATAAGTGTTCAGACAAAATCCTTGAATAATCTGTCACGATAACCATCTTTTCAGGCACGGCGTAAGCAACAATAAGATGGTGCCCTGACATGCGCTGAAACTCTTCATGGTCAACCACGAGATATATGGCAGGTATGAAGCTTATTTCCAATCCGGTCATCTTTTCAAGATCAATCTTTATATCCGGATAAATCCTGATTGCGGACAATGCAGATTCTTCAAGGCCGTCGTCGTATATTATGACTGCATCATCGCTTTTAATGGCCTTCTGGTCCTGGGCATCTGGCACTGTTGAAAACAGCATCAGAGTTATCAGAAGTGTAAATAGTTTTCTCATCAGAAATGGGCAAATAAAAACCCCCACAGGATATTGGACCTGAGGGGGTTTCGGCGTGTAAATAGAAGAAAAATTTTTTTAATTTACAGCGTCTTTAAGACTTTTACCGGCAACAAACTTGGGAACTTTTTTGGCTTTAATTTTGATTTCTTCGCCGGTCTGCGGGTTTCTACCCTTTCTAGCTTTCCTCTTGTCTACCTTGAATGTACCGAACCCCACCAGTGTGACTGTCTCTTTCTTTTTAAGAGCCTTTGATATTGAATCAAACACACAGTCTACTGCTGCCTGGGCCTCTTTCTTCGTAGCAACCACCTTTGCTACCTCGTTCACCAGATCACCCTTATTCATAGTTTCCTCCTTTCCAAAATGATATGATTGTAAATCGAAAGTATATGGACAATAAATTAATGAAAAACAAATTTCAAGTATAAAATTTAGTGAATAACATTTTTTCCCGCGCTATTCTTCATTCTGAGCGTTTTCACTTTGACAAAACATGATTTGGAGCCATTTTTTCAATTAGCTGTTGCAGGAAAACCCTGTCCTTCCTGATTTCTTTTGTCCTGTTGACTCCGGTCTTTTACTGTGCTATTTGCGATTATTCCAATAATATATTACTCTACTGACTCTTAAATATTTTTTTTATCCCGTTATGAATTATATATGGACAAATCACTTGCAATAAAAAAGAAGGAGGCCCTTGTTAACCGATTAAGCGATCTTCCATCTCTGCTTGTGGCCTTTTCCGGTGGTGTTGACAGCACATTCCTTCTTGCTACAGCAGCAGAAGCCCTTGGAAGCAGGGTTACCGCAGCGACAGCAAGATCAATAATCCATCCTCTTGCAGACATAGAGATGGCAACAAAGTTTATCAGAGAGCGGGGGATAAATCATATTGTATTTGAATCGGATGAAAAAAGCATACCGGAATTTAGTGCCAACTCCCGGGACAGATGTTATCATTGTAAAAAGGCTTTATGCATAAAGCTCCGCCAGATTGCCTGTGAAAAAGGTATCTTACACATTGCCCATGCCATCAATAAGGATGATCTGGGTGATTACAGGCCTGGGATCAGGGCAGCATGCGAAATGGGACTTATTGCGCCCCTTGTTGATGCAGGACTGAGCAAGAATGAGATTCGTTTTCTTTCAAAAGAGATAGGGCTTTCTACATGGGATAAACCTTCAATGGCATGTCTGGCATCAAGGATTCCATACAATACACCGATTACAGAAGAAAATATTTCTATGATCGGAAGGGCAGAAAAAATCTTGGCAGACGAGGGTTTCAGGCAATACAGGGTCAGGTATCACGGGACAGTAGCGAGAATAGAGGTGGAAGAATTTGAAATTCCGAAATTGACCGGTACCAGTATGCGGAAAAAAATAATTAAAGAATTAAAAAAAATAGGCTTCAAACATATTGCACTGGACCTCGAGGGTTTTATATCCGGTAGTTTAAACCGGGAACTTGAAATAAAAACAGACACGAATGATGAACTATAAAACAATACTGAATGAGACACAACAATGTGCTGTGACCAGGAAAAAATCATTACACCTTAACAAGCTCTAAAAAGATTTAAAGAACGACTCAACGCGCGACCAAGAAAAAGTTGAAGCTTAATCAGAAAGATGAATTGGTAATAATATTGTATGTTACTGTTTTGGTTGATTAGATAGGATTATTATTTTTTAAGGGCATGATAGTAGTTCAAACAGGAAAATGCTAGGTTATAACATCGTCCTTTCTCCCCTGCTGACCCATTCCCTCAGGCTTTCCTTTTCAAACCGCCACTTGTTTAATACCTTTTTCCCTGGAATCTTGCCGTCCTTTACAAGTTTATATATAGATCTTTTTCCTATCTGCAAATAATTTGCTGCCTCTTCTATGGTAAGAATCTCTTTTTCCATCATTATTCTCTCCTTATAACACTTTTTAGTTTCAGGACTTCATTTAATTCTGCATTTTTTATGCCATAAAACCCTCCTTCCCACAGGGCAAAAAATCATTCGTTCATTTTTGGGTACTCCTTTATATCGGCATTTTCATGCCCTGATTTTGAAAAGTATCGTAATAACGTGGGTTAAATTAGTATTTTCTAAAATTTTTTAAAAACAGACGCTAATTCCCGTTTAATATAATTTTGAGCATAGTATTCTTAAATTTGTTATATACCTGTTTATTTTTTTGACTATATGTCAAAAGAGAGGCAGATAAATGTTCATTCGTAATTGACCAAAACAATCTATAACCCTATTATTCAGATTATGAATTCGAAGATACTTACTATTGATGAAATCCTTGGAAAAGACGGTTGCCTTTCCCGTTCTCTTAATGATTTTGAATATCGTCCAGCCCAGATTCACATGGCAAAATTAATTGAAGAAGCCCTTTTTAATAAGAACCAGGTCATAATTGAGGCGGGCACGGGTGTAGGCAAAACCATGGGATATCTCGTTCCGGTAATATTAAGCGGTAAAAAGACGGTCATATCCACAGGCACAAAAACGCTTCAGGAGCAGATCTTTTTTAAGGATATCCCTATTATTTCAAACGCTATAGGTAAAAAGGCCAACACCCTTCTTATGAAGGGCAGATCAAATTATATTTGCCTCAACAGATATCACCAACTCTTTGATACAATTCCCTTTATAAATCCTGAAATGGCAGTTCAAAAAAAACAGATTGATTCCTGGCTTCTTAAAACAAGGTCTGGAGACAGGGCTGAACTTGTATGGATGGGAGACAATGATTTCATATGGGACATGATCTCATCATCCTCTGACAGGTGTCAGGGACAGGCATGTCTTCACAGGGACGACTGCTTTGTTATGAACATGAGAAGATTAGCTGCCAAGGCTGATATTATAATTGTAAATCATCACCTGTTTTTCGCAGACCTGATGCTCAAGTCCGACGGCTTTGGGGAGATAATCCCCAGATTTGAGGCCACGGTCTTTGACGAAGCCCATAATATAGAAGATATTGCTACGTCCTACTTTGGCGCCAGTTTAAGCAGTGGACAATTGCTTGATCTTGCAGGCGATACCCAGAATGAGGCAGAAAAAAGGAACGATGATTCAAATAAAATAAAGCTGAATCTGGCTGCAATAAGAACAGGCGTTGTCCAGATGAACACGTTTTTTTCAGAAAGTGCTGACAGGGGAAGAATAGATATCTTTAAAACTGAAGCGGAGTATAAAGAACCTCTTGATCTCATAAGGCAGGGCATAAGGTTCATACAGGGTTCATTTGAAAACTCTCTTTCAACCCGTGCCCAGGAACTTATGAACAGCCTGGACAAGATCTTTAGTATAGGCAAAGGGGATTGGCTAACGTGGTATGAAAAAAGAAAAAGGGGCATTGCCTTTCATACATCACCCCTTGATATAGCAGAAAATATGCAGGAACAGCTCTACTCAAGGGTAAAATCCATAGTATTTACATCCGCCACTCTCGCTGTAAACAATACATTCGACTATATACGGGCTAGACTTGGTATAAATGAAGAAGCCCTGGAGACAATATGTCCTTCACACTTTAATTTCAAGGAACAGGTAATTCTTTATTTACCAGAGGATCTCCCTCTCCCAAGCAGCACCGAATTTGTCTCATCCATTACAGCCAGAATAGCCGAAATTCTAAAACTCTCTTCAGGCCGCGCCCTTATTCTCTTTACCAGCTATCACAACCTCAATTCAGTATATTCATCCATTAAGAATAAAATACCCTACAGGATATTCAGGCAGGGAGAAGCACCTAGGACAACGCTTCTTGAAAATTTCCGGGAGGATACGCACTCTGTGCTTCTGGCTACAGGATCTTTTTGGCAGGGTGTGGATGTACCGGGTGAAACCTTAAGTTGTCTTATTATCGACAAGCTTCCCTTTGATTCTCCCGGTGACCCCATTGTGGCGGCAAGGATAGATGTGATAAACAATAGAAATGGAAACCCTTTTATGGAATATCAGGTTCCATCGGCAATAATAGCACTCAAACAGGGGCTTGGCAGGCTCATAAGAAAAAGCAGTGACCGGGGCATCCTTGCAGTGCTGGATAAGCGCATAATCAAAAGCGGGTATGGCCGTTTTTTTATTAACAGCCTGCCTGAAATGAGAATAAGCAATCGTCTGGAAGAACTGAATGGCTTTATTGATAATTAAATTACACATGGAGAAAATATTTTGAAGATCAAACCCTGGAAACTCGTATCAAGTAAAATAGAAAAATCCTTTAGGATATTTGATCTGCGTATTGACCGGGCTGTTTCACCCAGGACCGGTGTTGAACATGAATTTTATGTGTTTGAGTCCAAGGAGTGGGTGAACATCATACCCGTAACCAGAGAAAAGGATGTTGTACTTATAAGACAATACCGGCACGGGGTGATGGATATAGTCCTTGAAATCCCCGGCGGTCTTGTTGAACCGGGCGATACCCCCCTTGATGCAGCCATAAGGGAATTAAGGGAGGAGACAGGCTACAGGCCTTCTGAAATGGTTTGTCTTGGCATGGCCTATGCCAACCCTGCATTTTTAAACAACAGGTGTTACTCCTATCTGGCGCTTGATTGTTTCCCCGACGGGCCGCAGAACCTGGACGATAAGGAGGATATAGAAATTCTGCTCAAACCCCTTGCTGAAATCCCAAGGCTTATAAGGGAGGGAGAAATCTCACACTCCCTTATACTGGCAGCATTTTACAGGTACTATATGGAGTACGATAAAGAAAGCTAACACCCGGCCTCCATTTTATCTATCAGCTTAAGAAGGAAGGCCAGCGGGGAGCCTAAGATAATCAGGATTCCTGCTATGGTTATGCCTGCACCTATAGAGTATGTTTCCCCCATGTACCCCAGCGCTGTAGGCAATAATCCTCCTCCAAGCACCAGCGCAGCCGGTGTTACCCATGATGTTGCAAGGCTCCGGTAGTCTGGCTGTACAATACGGGAGAGTGCGGCAAAGCCCGGGGGGAAATAACAGGCAATCAACGCTGGCTGAAGAAATACCATCACCTTGAGCCATGGGCCTGAAAGCACCCCAAGAAGCGCTGTTATGATCCCGGAGACAAGTAAAAAGGTCCCTATTGCTTTTTTTTCACCTATCTTATCTGTTATCCATCCGGCAAAAAAGGTCATAAAGAGTGCTGATATCTGGGATGTGCCGACAAAGGTATTTGCCGCCTCAGCATGCATGCCCCTTTCTGTTACAAGGTAAAGGGGCATCATAGTATAGACCCCTATCTGTCCGCCAATGCCAAGGGCAAAGAGTATGATCAAAATCCAGAAAGAGCTCTGTGACAGGATAAACCTGGCAAGTGAAACCTTTGGGGCATCCCCGGGGAAATCTCCCACCCTTGATATCAGAAGTGTAATGGCCATCAAAAATACAAAAACAGCAATACCCCCCATAAGAATACGCCATGAGAACCAGTGGAGGATGAATACAGCAAGCAGGGGGCCAAGTATAAGGCTTGAAGGAGGTGCAAGCTGCTGTACAGCGAGCGCCTTACCCCAGTCAGGACGGCTCACAATTGCAGTAATAATAGCGGTTATAGAGGGCAGATTAAATCCGGCTGCAATTCCTATTACAAGCATTGCCAGCCTGATCGTTGCAAGGGATGTAATAATGACGCAGATAAAAAGGGCAATTGATACGCAGAATATCGACAGGGTAAGGGTGCCCCTGTGGTTTATCCTGGAAGAAACAAACCCCGAAGTAACCGCCCCTATCATAAAGCCGATTGAGCTTATAAGGAATATAGAGCCGGCCTGACCTGTGCTTATGCCAAGATCATCCGATATTGTGGGAAGGAGCGGAGAGAATATAAAACGGCTGATAAATGTAAGAAAAAAAATCAGCGTAAGATATAAAATGCTCCAGAACATGGACTGAAAGGTTTCGGGTACTGGACAGGATTTATCGGACATAAAAACCTCCGTTAAGATATTTTGTCTTAATTTCGTACAATACTTATTACAGGCATAAATAATAAAGTACATTATTATTATATGATTATAAAACATCTTTTTTAAAAATATAGTGCGTTTTGTATATTTTGTGGGTGTAAAAATGGTGAGTGTGTGGATATATGTTTAATTTGACATTTAATATTTCATTTTTTATATTGCCAAAAACTGAAGATTCCCCGCAAAAACCAGATGATACATAACTATGATAAAGGAGAACAAGAAATGGCCG
>CAZSZQ010000083.1:5325-14067 GCA_964610475.1 uncultured Desulfatiglans sp. | reverse complement strand
TCTTGCTATTTTACCTGTATATCCGCCTTTCATATTCAATCCTCCTATTCCTTTGGTTTTGGTTTGCTGAAGAAGGGCTTTGGCTTTGCATTCTTCATTAGAGGTGGCACAACCCTGCTGTCATCAACAAGACCCAGATTCAGATAATTATCATTACGCAGATTCACATTGTACCCCTCGGTTTCCTTCTGGTCAGGCGTTTCATTCACAACCTTGAGGGTCTGCATCGGGCATACTGATACACATGCCTGTTTGCCGTCAGGCCCTCCCTTTTCATTCCAGTATGGGGCATCTATACAGAGGTCGCACTTGGAGGACTTGTCATCCAGATGATTCCAAATGGTCCTGTGTGGCTGCTGCGGACACATCTCAAGACAGGTTTTGCATCCGATGCACTCCTCCTCATTGATCCTTCTGACATTCCCGTTTTCTGTGTCTATATAAGCTGCACCTACCGGGCAGTTGATAACACAGGGCGGGGTTACACACTGCCTGCATACCGCAATCTGGAGATCATCAGGAAATTTTCCAAAGGAATCCT
Source organism: uncultured Desulfatiglans sp. (assembly GCA_964610475.1). GTDB lineage: Bacteria > Desulfobacterota > DSM-4660 > Desulfatiglandales > HGW-15 > JAAZBV01. Next base: position 13,526 of record CAZSZQ010000083.1, on the reverse strand, counting down.
GGATGATCTGTATGCGGGACAGAGAGAGGTTCTGGGCGCCATAATGGGTCAGAGAACATGCAAGCATGCAGGTTGTGCAGCCTATGCATTTCTTGCTGTCATAAACCAGGTAACCCCCTGATACAGGATAGGTTACCTCCTGTGGTTCGGCTGCTGAGGTTTTAACACCGGCTGTTGCAGCAATGGCCCCTGCTGCCAGTGCAGCACTGCCGCCGACCAGGAATTGCCGCCGGTTTATTTTCTTTTCTGGTTTTCCTTTTTTGTCGGGCTTTTTTTCTTTTGACATTCTAAAACTCCTTGATAGCTAACAGGTTAATATTGCTTCTAAATATACTCACCCTGAATGGGTTGATACATGAGTCTTTCACCTGAATTTATGCATTCGGATTTATAAAGGCCAACAAGGCCATAAATGAATAAAGCAAGAGCAGATTGATGGGTCAAATATTGCATATATAATCCATCTGTTAATCAGCGGATAAAAAAACTATCAGAAAATATGACTATTTTATACAATTTTTTGGTACTGTAAAGCATAGAAAGCCTAAATAGCAATAATAATAAACATTTTTACCAAAAAACACAAAAAAAAAGGCGGTAATTGGCCTGAAGAAAAATACTTTTTAGCAATTTTAAAAAAAATAGTAACGGCAGTCACATCTTTTTTATCAACTGGAGAGCAGCGGTCAATACCGGGTCCCACACCGGTCCGAATGGCGGCGTATATGCAAGGTCACACTGACTGAATTCCTCCACTGTCATTTTCTTGTGAAGGGCAACTGCAGGGGCATTTATCCTGTGTGCCACACCATCCCTTCCAGCCATCTGCACGCCAAGGAGCCTTCCGCTCTTTTTATCCCCTATCATGTGAACCTTTATTTCTTCATTTCCCGGATAGGCATGGGCGCGGCTGCGGCTTGATATCACTGTATCAACCGGATCAAATCCGGCATTTCTCGACTCGTTCATATCAAGACCCGTACGGGCAACCTGCATTGTAAACACCTTGAAAACCGCGGTGCCTGCAACACCATCGAGTTCAACATTTTTTCCTGCAACATTGTCTGCAACCGCCCAACCTGCCCTGTTTGCCCTTAAGGCAAGAGGAATGTATGTCTTTTTGCCTGTCACAACATGATATGCATCTGCACAGTCACCGGCGGCATATATATGTTTATCTGAGGTTAAAAGCCTTTTATCGACTGCAATCGCCTTTTTTATCCCCAGCTCTATGCCTGCCTCTTCAGCCAGGAAACTGTTAGGCTCAACACCTATTGCACATATTACCATGTCGCATGCAAGGTCAAGGCTCGTGCATTTTACTGTCAGCCGGTTACCTGATTGTTCTATCTCCTTTATCTCGTAACCTGCATAGAGCCGCACGCCATTTGATTCAACCTCTTCCTTTACCATTGCTGAAAGTTCGGCATTCATCCATGGGATAAAACCCGCCCTTGGTTTAACCATGAAAACGTCTATTCTGTTTGCACTCAGGGCCTCGCACATCTCAAGGGCAATATACCCCATGCCTATTATTACCGCACTTTTTACATTATGTTCATTTATGAACCGCTTTATGATCCTACCGTCTTCAAGGTTCTTCAGGACCAGAACACCTGGCAAATCAATGCCGGGAATATCAGGGATTACCGGAGAAGCGCCAGTAGCAATCAGCAGCTTGTCATATTCAAGATTTGATGACTGTCCTTTAGAATCAATAAACATGACATTTCTGATTAATGGATCAATCTTAAATACCCTGTGACCGGTTCTCAGATCAATCCCCTGTTTGTTGCGGAATACTTCACCCTGTCTTACTACCAGGTCATTCATATCCCTGACAGGATCTGCTATGTTAAAGGGCATACCGCATGCGCTGTATGAGACATCCATTGTCTGTTCAAGAACGATTACCTCCATGTCAGGCATGTTTCGTTTTGTGCGGCTGGCAGCACTCATCGCTGCTGCATCTCCACCGATGATTATGAATTTCATAACTATCCCTTCTTTCTGGATGGAAAGGAAAAATAAAATAATACCTGATTCAGATGGGGCCCAACCTGAGGCAAAACAGATATAACACTCAGGTTGGGTCCGGGGCTAGAGGGGGGTTATGTTTTATCTGCCGTTAAAATGGATCTAGGGCAAATCAATACATTTTTATATCTGTTTTGCTAATAATTTTAAGCTCAAACCATTACAATGTCAATAGATTTTTTTACAAACAAAATTAAATCTGCGACATTCTTGCTTTACCGGTTATAGATTCAGGTTGGTCTCATCTCCATCGTTAAGGGAGATCTATGGAAATAACTATATAATGGATTTATCGTTTCACTCGACTCGAAATGACAAAAGTATCCTTGTATGGTTAAAATCAGGTTCGATCAACAAATTTTAGCCAGGTAAGATAGCCTGATAATTATAAAAATCAGGCAATTATATCCAGTACTGAACCTAGCATTTCATCTTTGGTTTTAATAACCGCAAGGTTTGCCTCAAAACCTCTCTGGTCTACTATCATTCCGGGGATCTCTTCGGCCAGATCCACGTTTGAGGGCTGTGGTTCAGTATTGGCATCCGTTGCGGTCAGCGAAGGCAGTTCGCTTTCCTGACCCACCTTTCTTATCTCGGTCTTTACTTCACCGTTTTCACCTTCAACGTATACGGCCCGGCTTTTTTTGAAATTTTCCGAATTGGAATTGGCTATATTGTTTGCCTTTACACTAATACCGGTGCCAAAGGCATTAAGGGCAGAGATGGAATTCCCGATCGAAGATATCATTTTCCCCTCCTTTAACAAACTCATTAATATGAGAAAAACACATATCAGAATGTATATCGGCAAAAAGTTACTCTTTCTTAAATACCTTTTCCGTTACTAATCCGACAAATAAATCTTTTTACAAAAGGTAATAATATATGGTACTTAATTTCATAAACTGCTATCCTCAGATTTCAGGCGAATTATAATGAAAAAAGGTAATAACTGGGATGATCACTATACCAAAAGGGCAAAGGAGGAAAAGTGGCTTGCCCGGTCAGTATATAAGCTCGAAGAGATTGACAGAAAGCAGAGACTGATTAAAAATGGCACCCGTGTAATTGATCTGGGCTGTTATCCTGGATCCTGGTCACAATATATCATTAAAAGGGTTGGGAATAGAGGTGAGGTTATCGGCATTGACATGGAAAGCCCCCAAAAGATCTGTGCACCGAATTTTAGATTTATCAAAGGTGATGTTCTCAGTCTCGATGCGGAGCTTTTGTTTCAGGATACCGGTGAAATGGATCTTATTCTGAGTGATATGGCGCCTAATACAACCGGCAATAATATTACCGATTGCGCCAGGTCCCTTGAGCTGGCCAACAGGGCGCTTGATATAGCATTAAGACTTCTCAGAAAAAACCATGATTTTTTGTGCAAGGTCTTTGAGGGGGAGGATTTTAAATATTTTAAAGAGAGGGTTTCTGAATATTTTGAGCAGGTCAGGCTTATACGCCCGTTGGCGGTAAGAAAAAAAAGCCGTGAGATTTACCTGCTTGGGATAAAAAAGTTATAAATAACAGTTATTTTAGGAGGCGACTGATGTCCGGACATTCAAAATGGAGTTCTATTAAACATAAGAAGGGTGCAGCTGATGCAAAAAGGGGAAGAATCTTCACCCGCCTGATCAAGGAAATAACCGTAGCTGCGAGGATGGGGGGCGGTGATTCGGATGGTAACCCCAGACTGAGATCGGCAGTGCTGGCTGCAAAGGCAGAAAACATGCCCAAAGATAATATAGAAAGGGCAATAAAAAAAGGAACCGGAGAGCTTGAGGGTGTAAGCTATGAAGAGATGACCTACGAGGGCTATGGCCCTGGTGGTGTTGCCATGCTCGTTAGTTGTCTTACGGACAATAAAAACAGGACTGTTGCCGACATAAAATATATATTTGACCGCCATGGCGGTAACCTTGGTGAACCGGGCTGTGTTGCATGGAAGTTTGATAAAAAGGGCATTATCAGTTTTGACAAGGATAAGGCGGACGAGGAAAAGCTCCTGGAGCTTGCACTCGATGCAGGCGCTGAAGATGTTAAGGAAGAGGATGACGGATTTGAGGTTGTGACCTCTCCAGCTGATTTTGAAGTGGTTAAAAAGGCATTTGATGACGCAGGATTAGTATACAGCAGCGCTGAGATAAGCATGATTCCCCAGATGACGATAAGGCTTGAGGGCAAAAAGGCAGAACAGATGATCAACCTGATGGAGGCCCTTGAAGAAAACGATGATGTGAATAATGTATATGCCAATTTTGATATCCCTGATGATGTCATGGAGGCAATCGGCTGATGCTGGTGCTGGGGGTTGATCCCGGCTCTATAACTACCGGTTATGGCCTTTTAAGAAAAAAGAATAATGTAATTACCTGTGTCACATCAGGGGCAATAGAATCGCCCGGTAATATGCCTTTTTATGACAGGATATTCAGGATATTCGAAGGCATGGTAGATATTATGGAGCAGTACAGGCCGGATGAGATGGCTATTGAGGATGTATTTTTTTCAAAGAACGTAAAGAGCAGTCTAAAGCTTGGTCATGCAAGGGGTGCAGCATTGATTGCTGCTGTAAAGTGTAATGTAAAGATATATGAATATACCCCCCTTGAGATAAAGCAGTCGGTTGTTGGATACGGCCGGGCAACAAAGGATCAGGTGCGGGCCATGGTAAAAATGATACTGAAGCTTCCCTCCATGCGGGGCCCTGATACATCTGATGCCATTGCTGCGGCAATATGCCACCTTAACTGGACAAGATATGAGAAAATGAAATGATCGCTTATTTGAAAGGCACTTTAATAACCAAGGCAACCGACTCTGTTATAATCGATGTAAACGGGCTGGGTTATGAGGTCTTTGTCCCCCTTTCCACTTTTTATACGCTACCGGATGAACAAGGCAGGGAAATAAGCCTCCATATATATACCCATGTAAGAGAGGATGCATTTCTACTGTACGGGTTTAAAACGATTCTTGAAAAAAAGATCTTCAGGATGCTTATCTCTGTGTCAGGTATCGGTCCAAAACTTGGTATCAATATCCTGTCAGGCATAGGGCCTGATGCACTGCTTGAGGCAATTGCACAGGGTGATGTGGCAAGGCTTCAGACCATTCCCGGTGTGGGAAAAAAGACCGCAGAAAGGATCTCGCTTGAACTGAAGGACAAGGCAAAATCTATAAGGCCGGATACCGGATTGCCGCCGACAAAGATGAAATCCCATGAAGAGAGGATGCTTAAAGATGATGCGGTTTCGGCCCTTGTTAATCTGGGCTACACACTTAAAGCAGCCGAAAAAGCAGTGGAAAAAGCATTAGCAGGGCCGGGCGAAAAGAGACTTGAATTAATCATTACCGAGGCACTGAGAGTGCTTGTCTGATAAATAAAGTATGGACGAACATGGATAATAATGATCAGAGAATAATAGACCCTGAACTGCAGGATGACGAGATCCCGGCAGAAACCAGTCTCAGACCTGCCTGTTTTGATGAATACATCGGCCAGACCGAGGCAAAGAGAAATCTAAAGGTGTATATCGAAGCGGCAAAGGCGCGCTCGGACGCCCTTGATCATGTGCTGTTTCATGGTTCACCGGGCCTGGGAAAGACCTCTCTGGCAAATGTCATCGCTAATGAACTTGGTGTAAGTTTCATCAGCACATCAGGCCCTGTAATAGAACGGCCTGGTGACCTCGCTGCAATTCTTACAAGTTTAAAGCCCAGGGATGTGCTCTTTATTGATGAGGTCCACAGGCTCAATCATGTCGTCGAAGAAATACTCTACCCTGCAATGGAGGATTTTCAGCTTGATATTATAATAGGTCAGGGTCCGTCAGCGCGTACAATGAAGATACCTCTCCAGCCCTTTACCCTTGTGGGCGCAACAACCAGGACAGGGTTATTGACCCCGCCATTGAGAGAACGTTTCGGGGTTATCCAGCGTGTTGAATTTTATACTGATGATGATTTGAAAAAGATCGTCACCAGGTCTGCCGCAATACTGAATATCCCCATTCAGGAAGAGGGTGCAAACGAGATAGCCCGGCGATCAAGAGGCACCCCGAGAGTAGCAAACCGTATTTTAAGGCGTGTGAGGGACTTCGCCCAGGTTGAGGGTGACGGCATAATAACAAAAAAGGTGTCAATGCACGCCCTTAAGATGCTCGATGTGGATGAGCTTGGCCTTGACAAGATGGACCGGAATATCATGCTTACCATAATCAATAACTATGACGGGGGCCCTATAGGTCTTGACACCCTTGCAGCTGCTGTCTGTGAAGAAAGGGATACCATAGAAGATGTGTATGAACCCTTTCTGATACAGAAGGGCTTTATAAAAAGGACACCCAGAGGAAGGGTTGCAACAAGACCTGCCTATCATCATTTCAAGCTGGAATATAAAGAGGATAAGGAAGAGGTACAGAAAAAACTTTTTTAGCACATCAAAACAATATAAATGCATATCAATTTACATTTTACAAAGGAGAAGCACCATTTCTCAATAATTTCCGGTTAAGAAATTGCATTACCATATATAGCCCTGGGTTCCGATGCTGTCCACTTCTTTAAAAATATATCCGAACCTCATCTGATTTTTTTTAAATAATCAGAGCCGGATAACAGCATTTCATATCCTGAACCAGGACAGGAAACAACAGATCGGCTTGTGTCATTTTATAAATGTCAGTATAATCCAGTCGTTACATTAGCGCTTGAGGATAGCCAAAATGTTTCATCGATGTTTGCTGCTGTAAATCAGCAAGTATATATAAAGTCATCAGGGTATTTTACCGATTAAGTATTAAAGAAAGATATCCGTCACTGAAAGGCATAGCCCGGTTATGGGACTCATAGGAGAAGAAAGAGAGGTTTTATCTGATGTTTGAAAGGGAGGTCAACCCGGAAAATATTAACAAGGCTGACCTTGTGGTAGGCATTCCCTCATATAATGAGGCAGACTCGATAGCATTACCAACATTGCAGGCAAGCCTTGGAATAAAGAAATATTTTCCTGACAAACAGGCAGTTATTATCAACTGTGATAATAATTCCCCTGACAATACAAAAAACGCCTTTCTTGATACAGTGACAGCTGTTCCTAAAATCTATATGTCCACGCCGCCCGGGGTAAGGGGTAAGGGTAATAATTTAAAAAATCTTTTTACCAAGGTGACGGATCTTCAGGCGAAGGCGATTATCGTGGTTGATGCAGATATTAAAAGTATTACTCCCGAATGGATCAAATGCATGGGGGAACCTCTCTTTAGCGGTTTTTCGTATGTTACACCTCTTTACGCAAGACACAAATATGACGGCACAATAACAAACAGCATTGCTTATCCGCTTTCACGCGCATTATATGGAGTGAGGGTACGTCAGCCAATTGGAGGTGATTTTGGATTCAGCGGCAGTCTTGCCAAAGCATACCTTGAAACGGATATCTGGGATCAGGCGGTTACCTGTTTCGGCATAGATATATGGATGACAACCATTGCCATGAATCTCAAGGTAAGGGTATGTCAATCTTATATAGGGAGGCCTAAGGCGCACAGGCATAAAGACCCGGTTACAACCATTGGCACGACATTCAGGGAAGAGGTAGGCACCATCTTCTATCTCATGAAGCGGCTCGACAGTAGCTGGCTCAAGATAAAATACAGTAAACCAACGGCCATTAGCAGAGGGGTACTTGATGAAACAGAATTCCCCCAAAAGGCGGATATTGACACAGAAAAAATGTTTGACAATTTTCATAAGGGATTCATTGAATACGATGAGATATGGAGACAGGTGCTTTCACCGGATATCTACAGGAAGCTTTATGAAATTAAAGAAATGAATAAGGATGTTATTACATTTCCAACAGATCTTTGGGCAAGAGTGCTTTATGACTGGGCAATAGCCTACAGAGACTCTGTTGATACAGACCTGTTGATGGATTCCCTTGTACCGCTCTATTTCGGCAAGACAGTGTCATTTGTCAAAAAGACCGAAAAGATGACAATGCATCAGGCAGAAACAACAATTGAGGAAGACTGCATGATTTTTGAATCCACCAAGCCATACCTTCTAAGGAAGTGGGAGATGTCTATCTGATAAAAATGAACCTCACATCCATCACATTAGTATTGGTTGGCCCTGTTACAAGGAGGTCTCCTGTT
>CAZSZQ010000083.1:0-5225 GCA_964610475.1 uncultured Desulfatiglans sp. | reverse complement strand
CCTCACATCCATCACATTAGTATTGGTTGGCCCTGTTACAAGGAGGTCTCCTGTTTTTTTCAGGTAATGATGTGAATCGTTATTATCAAGGTATTCCTGTGCGTTGATTCCGGCAGCATTTCCCCTTTTGACAGTAAGGGGGTCAACTATGCCTCCTGCCGCATCAGTAGGGCCGTCATTACCGTCTGTCCCGCCGCTCAGGATTACAACCCTTTCAGGAAAATCAGATATATTAATGGCCGCAGCCAGACAGAACTCCTGGTTTCTGCCCCCTTTTCCCTTCCCTCTGATGGTTACGGTTGTTTCGCCACCTGATATTATGCAGCATGGCGGGGCAACAGGCCTTCCTGTCCTGATAATCTCATCTGCTATTGCAGTATGAACGCCTGCTACATACCTGGTTTCTCCCTCGATCATGGAAGAGAGAATAAGGGTGTTATATCCGAGTTTCTGCGCCTCTTTCTCTGCCGCCTCAAGGGCAATAATGTTATTCCCGATTATATGGTTAAAGACCCTGTCAAAAACCGGATCGTCTTTTTTGGGGGTCTCTGGTATGACTCCGTCCATGCCTTTTTTCAGGTATCTTTTTATTGTGTCAGGAATATCATCAAGCCTGTATTTTAATATGATGTTCCATGCGTCCCTGAAGGCGCTTTTATCCGGCACAAAAGGTCCTGATGCTATCACATCCATTTTATCTCCCACAACATCCGAAAGCATGAGGTTGATGGTTGTGGCAGGAAAAGCGGACCGGGCCATCTGCCCTCCTTTTGTCTGCGAAAGATGCTTTCTTATGCAGTTAATGTCATCAATGCCCGCACCGCAATCCAGCAGTTTTTGTGTGATTTCCTGTTTTTCTTCAAGGGATATATTGCCTGCAGGCTGGGGAAGCAGTGCAGAGCCGCCCCCGGAAATCAGTGAAAAAACGATATCCTGTTCACCTGCATCCTCAAGCATTTTTCTGATCCTTTTTGCCCCTGAAACTCCATTTTTGTCAGGTAACGGGTGCCCTGCCTCTATAGTATCCGTGTATGACAGTTTTTCTGTAAAACCGTATTTTACAACAATCAGGCCTTTTGTAATCCTGTCTCCGAGTAAATCTTCCATTGCGGCAGCCATGGGGGCTGTTGCCTTGCCCCCTCCAACAAGAAAAATACTGTCATATTTTTCCAGGTCCAGCTCAATAACAGGCCTTTCTAAAGTACCTGCTGATACCTTTTTCCCTTCAATCCTTACATTCCTTTTTACCGCCACATAGGGGTTGACCGGTTCAAGTGCCGCCTTGAAGCATTCGACAGCCTCTGACCTTATTCTCTCTAACAGAATGTCTGAACTGTATGCCATGGGATTTCCTTAACATGTTTTAATAGTTGATGAAAAAGGGAAGGGACCAACTAATTCCTTGACAAAGAACCATGATTTCCATAGTTATTTATGAAATAATAAAAGGATATCTTTATTATTTCAACTTAATTTATCACATATAAGTTTTGATCCTCATAAATATGATTCCAGCCGGGGAATCAAACCCGTTTTTGATTGGAGGCTTTACTAGTTACAGAACCTGTTTCAGGGTTTTTTTGTAGGAACAAATTTTTGTTTTGCATAATCTTTGGCTGTTTTAAAACGGTTTATTATCAACCTTTACCGGTTTTAAGGATGCGGAGGAGCTAATTATGGGTACCTATTTTTCTCAATACAGCGGAATTGAAATATTTTTCCTTATATGCGCTTTTGCGGGCGGCTTTTTTGTCATAATGAAATTCATTATGCAGTTTATGGGGATGGGCGGTGACGGAAGCGATAGCGTTGATCTGGACAGCCATAATATAGACACCCATCATTCCGATTCGGATGCAGGCTTTCATGTCCTTTCTCTTCACGGGATTTCATCATTTTTTATGATGTTCGGGCTTGTAGGCCTTGCCATGCACAGGCAAAGCAGTATGGGTGTAATTATATCTCTTCTTGGTGCGGTAATTGCCGGTTGCGCCTCGGTCTGGGGAATCGGAAAGATGTTTAAGCTTGCAAACAAGATGAAGTCAAGCGGTACAATATCCATAGAAAATACCGTCGGGGCCCAGGGCAAGGTTTATATGCGGATACCGGAAAAGAGTTCCGGCAGGGTGCTTGTGACCGTAAATAACAGTTTAAGGGAGTATGACGCCACTTCAAACGACAGCAAGGCAATTGATACCGGAACGCCGATAAGGGTTGTATGGGTTGATGGAAACGTGCTTGTTGTAGAAAAAATCTAATAGATAAAAGGAAAGGAGTATTACAATGGGATCATGGTCTCTGGTTATTATTGTAGTTGTTATTTTCATCTTTATGACGACAATGTATCTGGCATCACGTTACAAAAGATGCCCGTCGGATAAGATACTTGTTATTTTCGGCAAGGTCGGTCAAAACCAGTCGGCAGAATGTATACATGGAGGAGGTACTCTTGTATGGCCTCTCATACAGGATTATGCCTACATGGACCTGACCCCCATGACAATCAGTATCCCTCTGCAGAATGCACTGTCATTTCAGAATATCAGGATAAATGTACCAAGTACATTTACAGTTGGTATAAGTACAGAACCGGGGATAATGAACAACGCTGCCGAAAGGCTTTTAAACCTGCCCCCAAAAGATATAGAGGAAATGGCTAAGGAGATTATCTTTGGCCAGCTCAGGCTTACTGTCGCCTCTCTTACCATTGAGCAGATCAACCAGGACAGGGAAAAATTCCTTGAAGAGATAAGAACCAATGTCTCTCCTGAGCTTAACAAGATCGGCCTCTACCTTATTAACGTCAATATTACCGATATTACCGATGAGTCCACATATATTGAGAGCATCGGAAAAAAAGCCGCGGCAGAGGCGATCAATCAGGCAAAAATAGATGTGGCCGTTCAGGAAAAACATGGAGAGATAGGTCAGGCAGAGAATACAAAAGAGAGGGAAATCAGGGTTGCAGAAAACATTGCAGCATCAGAGAAGGGAAAGAAAAAGGCGGATGCCGAAAGAAGGGTCTATGTACAGCAGCAGGAGACCTCCGCAACAATCGGCGAGGCAGAGGCAAACAGGGAAAAGGAAATAAGGGTTGCGGAAAATGTCGCTGAATCGGAGAAAGGAAAGAAAAAGGCTGAGGCAGAAAGACGCGTGTACGTTCAGCAACAGGAGGCCTCTGCAATAGCGGGCGAAAATACAGCAAAGGCCGATATTGCCGAATCAGAGGCTTTGCTTGCCATCAAAAAGGCAGACGCTTTTATGCGGGGTGAAGTAGCAAAACGCGCAGCAGCCGAAGAGATACAAAAGGCCCAGTACAGGGCAGAAGCAGAAAGGCTCAATGCCGAAGAGGTTGTCCAGAAGGAGATAGAAAAACGCAAGATAGAGATAGCAGCAGAGGCAGAGGCGGAAAAGATAAGACGTGAGGCAAAGGGTACAGCAGATGCGATTCTCTTAAAGTATGAGGCAGAGGCAAAGGGCCTGAGGCAGGTGCTTGAAAGCAAGGCAGAAGGTTATTCGGAGCTTGTTAAGAGCTGTGCAGGTGATGCAAAGGCAGCAGCGACGCTTCTGATGATAGAAAAACTCGAAAACCTTGTAACAATGCAGGTTGAGGCCATAAGAAACCTCAAGATAGACAAGATCACGGTCTGGGATTCCGGCGCAGATGGTAAGAATGGCAACACTACGGCGAATTTTCTGTCAGGTATGGTAAAGAGCCTGCCCCCGCTCCATGATATAGCGGAAATGGCGGGGCTTGATCTCCCCAAATACCTTGGGGATCTGAAGAATGCAGAGAACATTAAAAAAACCGCTCAAGGTTCAAAACTGGAAAAGTAGTCATCATTTTCAATAAAGGGGCACGGTGGGCCGTGTCCCTGATGATGAAAGCAAACGTTCTGGCATACATCCGATGTCTAACAGATGAAGTCTGTTAAACAGGTAATATAAAAATGGATGGAAACAATATTTATCAAAATGATACAATAGTACAGATCCCCATAGATGGCGTCATAGACCTGCATACTTTTTCTCCAAAGGATGCCGCTGATGTTGTTGGGGAATATATATATGCCTGCGCAGAAAAAGGTATATATGAGGTACGCATTATCCATGGAAAAGGTAAGGGGGTACTAAGAAGAATCGTCCATTCACTCCTTGAGAAGCATCAGCTTGTAGCTGATTTTGCCCTTGACCAGGGTGACTCAGGGTGGGGCGCTACCATTGCCTACCTTAAAAAGAAATAACAATATCCTAACTGGTTAACCCTCCCCGGATAGACCTGAAAATATGAATCTACCATTTCAAAGGCTATATCCAGGTTATCTGAAAGAACCTCTAATGAAAAATTTTCAGATATAATCAGCGAGATCATCGGAGAAACAAAGGCAATGGGTAATCATGGAAAAACAATACAGCATAAATTAAAGGAAACAACAGAAAAATAAAAAGTTCCAGGGCTGTTATTCGAATATCATAAGGATGCCTCCTGCTGCATCCCCCAACTTGCCTGATGGATTTTCCGCCTCCTGTATTCCCTGAGCAGAAATGTAAGCACCACAATAAAACTCATGACATCTGAAACTGGCAATGCAAGCCATATCCCTGTTAGTCCGAACAGGTATTCAAGGAGAAAAAGCACAGGGATAAAGAGTATGAACTGGCGGACAAGGGAGAGCCAGAGGGCCATGCCCCCCATTGACAACCCCTGAAATGCTGTAATAAAAAGTATTGATGGCCCGATAAAGGTAAGGGCCGAGAGCATTATGCGCATGCCCGGTATGGTGAGATCAAGTACTTCAGGGTCTTTCATGAATATCGCAAGGATCTCCGGTGTCCAGATCTCAATTATTATGGTGAAGATAATAAGAAGTGTTGCAGTGCCCACTGATGAAAGCCGTATGGCCTTCCAAAGCCTCTCCTTTTTTCCTGCCCCCATATTGTATCCTACCACCGGCAGAAGGGCATTTGAAACACCCATGATGGGCATAAATGCCAGGTCAGAGATCCTCATTGCTATGCCAACAGCAGCAATAGGCGCTGAACCATAAACCGAGACAACCTTGTTAAACAGAATAAAGGCCAGGCTTTCTGTCAGTTGCTGAATAGAAGCAGGCGCCCCCACATGATATATCCGCTTCAGGATATTCCAACTGGGCACTAGGTTAACTGTGCTTATCCTGAATGCTGTCCTCTTTGCAAAGATAAAATAAAGCCCTATCGCCATT
>CAZSZQ010000082.1:0-14418 GCA_964610475.1 uncultured Desulfatiglans sp. | reverse complement strand
GCTCTGTGTCTTCAATAATTTTCTGCGGCCATACACAGGGGACCCTTGTACCGATTCTTATCAAATCAAGGTGCGGAATTTTCTTTAGTTTCTCAAGAATATCGTCAAGCCGTTTAACGGGGATCAGAAAGGGATCACCCCCTGAGATCAAAACGTCCCGGATATCTTCGTGGGAAGCAATGTATTCAATCCCTTTATGAATATCCTCCATTGCCGGATTTTTCATGTCATCGCCGACCTTACGTTTCCTGGTGCAGAACCTGCAGTACATAGAGCATTCATTTGAAACAAACAATAATACCCTGTCAGGATACCTGTGAATGATGGTCCGGGGGCCTCCGAGCGGTATATCCCCTTCCTCATCCAGGGGATCTTCTGACAGATCCATGTAATGCTCAAGTTCCTTTACATCAGGAATTGCCTGCTTCCAGATGCCATCGTCCATCTTTTCAATGAGACTGAGATAATAGGTATTGACCCGCATAGGATATCTGGCAATAACATCCTTAAGTCTGGGATCAACCCGTGCCTTCTGTCCGGTAAGCCATTTCTCCAGATCCTCGAATGTCCGTATGGAATTTTTCAAAATATCTTTATAGGCCATTAAAATATCCTCCTTTAATGTTTAGTGTAAACCGCCTGTTACTTCTGCCTCTTAACAGGAGTCTCATGGCGGTCGGTTTTATCTACTGTCGATTACCCGTAGATTTCAGACTGCATTCCGGCATTCTATTATCAAATTTAAATTACTTCAACAGTTTCCTAAAAGTTTTGTTTTTAAGGGAAATGGATCAGAAGAGGGATCAGGAAGAATTTCTATGCAAAGAAGATTTTGTTATCCGTGAAAAGACCGGAGGCTCCCAATAAATTTAACAATTAGAGAAACTCTATTGCAAGGTCTATTAAAGTGCACCATGTTTTCTTTTAACTGATTCCACTTGCTTTTAAACAGGATAAGAATTAAAAATCTTTTACTGCATGTTTACTTTCTTAAATTTATTCAAAGTTACCTCTCACCCCTGACGTGAAGTTTACTGAAAATGGGGTAGAGCTTGCTGCAGGCAAGGGCTTCTGGCAGACTGCCGGTAAGATCCTGATCAGGCGTGATCTTATAGACACGCCTGAATGCGGGACACACACGTTTGCAGTAATTGAAGAAAATTTTGATCCGGCTACTGTGGGGAAGCCTATGGATATGGGTGTTCCGGGGATCAAACAAAAACCTCTTCCTGAAAAAGGCACACCCAGGCCTATCCTGTTTGGTGTGCGTCTAAAGATAAAAGATCAGAAAATATCAGAGATAGAGACAATCATTGCTCGTGAAAACGAGTTTGCATTTAACGTGGATGGTATTCTCGCTACAAAGGATCAGGATTGGGAAAGCATTTTACCCCCTGAAGAAAGAAGTTCACGGCTGGCAATGATTGCCGCTGCGGATGATTACTTTGATATGTTTGCTGCTGAACCGGCTGTTCATTCTCCATTTGCAGATGTCTGTGACCGATGGGAAAACGGCACACAGACGACAAAGGGCGGGATGTTAACACTCGCCGGAGAGGACGGAAAAAAGGCGGAAATGCATGCCCATGACTGCACGCCTAAGGGCCTGGTTATTTCAAATCATGGTCCGCGAAGGTTCGTGGTTGATGTTGAAACAGGCGTGGTGGTTGCATTTGTCCATTTTGCAGGCTCCCTTCCGGATTTTCATATATTCAAGATAAAAAATGGAAAGGTAATACTTATTAATGCGGTGATCGGATCTGGCAGCAAGACAATGGGATGGTCTGAACAACCCATATTAAAACACTAAAATCTGAAAGATTGTAAAGATCACCATTCATGGTGATTAACAAAATAATAAAATCATATTGCTGAAGGGGCGACTTAAATTGACTGCCCCTTCAGCTTTAAAAAAGAATAAAATTTATTAGTGGCATGAGTAAATAATCAGCATCTCCATTTTCCATTTATAATGAGCCTGACCTCCTGCATGATTTTGTAACTATATCCCTTATCTCTATCCATACACGGTTCTAATTGTCCAGTAATAACATGATCACGGGTGTTATATCATGCCCGTCTCCAGTCTGTACCTGATTATCCCTGTTTTCAAATGCGCCTGTATCAGGGGCTGTTCCTGCGTAACCATCATTAATGCCCGGGATTATAAGCCCTTTGTCAATTAGAGGGCTTCCTGAAGAGAGTGTATAATCGCCTGATGCAGGATCAGTAAAGCCCGGGGCATACGAGAACCCGTTAAGTTCCTGTCCGGTGAGGTTTCGGAAGGTTGCAAGGTCGCGCATGTGCCTGTCAGGTCCATCTCCCCAGTACACCAGTTCATTTGCCATAATCGTATAAAGGAGGTCATAGTCAAAATCAAGAGGTTGCCCTGCATTGTTATTATTGATCGCATAATCGGTGCCTGACCATATGTTGTTGCGGCTATAGATATTTTTCCAGGTGCCGGGTGATTTGATATGTATACCGCTGTTTTCAGGATAATATGCATCTGAGGTGTTATGAAACAGATAAATGGGACCTGACTCGGAATATCCGCTGTTGAATTTAAACGAACTGCCAGGATAGTTATTATTGCCAACTCCTGTGCGGTAGATGGTATTCCTTATTGCATATACAGGACCGTCATAAACAGGGGCCATTGAAATGCCTATGAGTACATCATAAAACCTGTTGCCCCACAGTCTTAGATTACTGCATCTTCCATCAGTCGAAACCCCGTCATCTCCCATGTTATAGACCACATTCTCATAGACATCCGTCTCATTGGTAGGCTCTGCGGCAGTTTCTTCAGGGCATGTCCCGAATCCGTCAAAATCATCATGAAACAGGTTCCGCCTGATGATATTACCGCGTCCTGTGCTCGGATCATAAAAGGTAACGCCTCCATCCTCAAGGCCGCCGGAAGACTTGATTACATCCCATGGCCAGTCAAATATGGTGTCCTTAAATTCATTATCCTGGATCACATTCCTGTGGGATTCACGTTTTATACCGATGCCAAGGTCATTTGAAGAAAAGAGGCACTTTTCCACAATAATATCGCTTGATGTATCTATATATATAGCCTTGGCATAGGAGCCCTGGCCATAATACCTGAATGTGATATTGGAGATACGGATATGGGCACGCCCGGATAAATAAAGAGCATTGTTAAAACGTGAGATGTTCATGACCGCTTCATTCGGGTCAGCGTTGCTTTCAAGTCTCACATAAAGTGAATTCCCCGATGTGTAAAAACCCGGAACCTCGATGGTAAGCCCGTTCAGCTCTGTGAGGCCAGGATATGGAAAGAGTCTTTTCCCTTTGGCCATAACCACATGGGGCTCTTCTACATTCAAGGTTGTCCTGTAAACACCGCCGCCCTGATGTGTCCATGTAAATTGGGAGGGGTCAGAGCCGTCAAGGATTGCGGTTTCACCTGACTTACCTCTTATCACTATTGGGGCCTCTTCTGTTCCTGACCTTGGAATGGCAAATCCACCCACATAATAAACCCCGCCTGATAACACAACCTCTTCACCCTGCTGTACCCGCTGAATAGCCTGGGACAAAGAGCAGGGGTTAATCTCTGTGCATGCTGAACCGGTTCCATCCGGTGATGCATAGTATGAGGCAGAAGGGGCAGGAGTTATTATTTCAGGCCTGGTTGAGTTCGATGCCTCTTTTATAACCCCGTGTATCAGCCCTCCATCCGGGTCTGTAATGGTTATACGAACATTATATGTAATGCCGGGTTCTAAACTGAAAAGGCTCCCGACAAACCTTTCGACAGAAACCCTTGAGAGAGGGAATCCATTTCGATAGGCCGACCCTGAAGCTGTTTTGTAAACGAGATCTACTGTAGCATCCTGATCCGGGTCATCAGTTGAATCAATATCCACGATCACACCCATTGAGTTGAAGGTGCCGTAAAGCGACAGCGTGGCATCTGCAAGAGAATGCAGTGGTAAAAGAAGTATTAATGCGGCGGGTAAAAAATAACGGCAAAGGCGGATTTTCATATTACACTCTTTCTTATTCATTTAAAACAACCGGATCGTTTCATGTCTATCTCTTAATACGTTAAGGATTAGGATGACCTCTCAGGGGAAGATTTCAATATCCTTTTAATGATTTGTCAATATATTACCTGAATCTTGCACCAAATATCTATTACGGCTTGAAGCGCCATGTGTTTACAGTTGAAATATATCCTGAGAGGAAGTAAATAACTCATAATATCTTGACATTTTACAGACAATAAGAAATAAACATGCAGCCCAAATCTTAATGCTTATCAAGAGGATATTAATGAAACTGCACGAATATCAGGCAAGGGAAATATTTTAAAAAATCAGATATTCCTGTAGTAATAAATCTTGAGAAACAGGGGCAGGCAATGCTTGAAAAGGTTAAGAAAAACTAAACATCAGCATCCCTTGACTTGCAAGTGTTATGATGTTATTTAACCTTTTTTTACTTCAACTTCCATTTTTTCAGGAAGTTTTCAATTGACGGCCATGCTTCAGGCCGCTTTAATCGGAGGAAAAGATGTTTGGTATCGGCATGCCGGAACTTATAATTATCCTGATAATAATTTTGATTATATTCGGGGCTGGTAAACTTCCTGAAATAGGCGCAGGAATAGGAAAAGGCATTAGAAATTTCAAAAAGGCTACCCACGAAAAGCCGGAAGAGATTTCCTATGACGAAGAAGACAAGAAAGATACAAAAGCCAAAAACGATGAATAAAAACACCCCGGATTATAGTTCATGTGCTGTGTAATCCGGGGTTGATTGTCAGATTTAAAATGGAATCTCGTCATCAGGAATAGACAACGGCTCTTCAACCGGCGGGCGTTCACTCATCCTGTCTGATGTGTCTCCTTCACGCTTGCCTGAACCGAGCATCATCATATTATTTGCTACAATCTCAGTTGTATACCGTTTTATACCTTCCTTGTCTTCCCAGGCCCGTGTCTGGATCTTCCCCTCTATGTAAATCTGCCTGCCCTTGTGAAGGTATTCGCCGCATATTTCAGCAAGACGTCCGAATGCGACGATCTTATGCCATTCGGTTTTTTCTCCTTTGTTTCCATCCTTGCCTGTCCATTGCTCGGTGGTTGCGAGACTGAAATTGGCGACTGCTGTTCCTGAAGGAGCATACCGCACCTCCGGATCTGCACCCAGATTGCCGATTAAAATAACCTTATTTATGCTAGCCATGTGTATTATCCCTTCAAATTATTTACTGGTATCTGTTTTAAGCCGGTTAAGAGTTAAATAATCAGATAAAAAAACTAGCATATTGACCGCACTCAAATCAAGCCATTTATGTGGTATAAATCATATTGACTCAAAATGCCATTCGGATTAAGGTATTACCCGTTCATAATATATTGGGGAGCTTGATGCTGAAGGTAATACCTCTGGGCGGACTCGGCGAGATCGGACTGAATATGATGGCTGTGGAATATGATGCTCATATTCTTGTGATCGATGCAGGTCTGATGTTTCCTGAGGATTATATGCCGGGTATAGATATGGTCATACCCGATTTCAGTTACCTCAGCCGGAATAAGGAGAAAATCCTGGCAGTTGTCCTGACTCATGGGCATGAAGATCATATCGGCGCAATGCCTTTTTTGCTCAAGGAGATAAATGTCCCGGTCTATGGCACCAATTTTACTATAGAATTATTAAAGGCAAAGCTTGATGAATATGAACTGCCCGAAGCAGTTGCATTAAATAAGGTTGCTGCCGGAGATGTTTCCTGTATCGGACCATTTAAGCTTGAGTATATTAGGGTTAATCACAGTATTATAGACGGGGTAGGGCTCGCTATTGAAACCCCCGAAGGCATACTGGTTCATTCCGGTGATTTTAAAATAGATAATACACCGGTTGACGGGTGCTATACCGATCTGAACCGGTTTTCTTTTTATGGTGAAAAAAAAGTCCTTGCACTTTTTTCAGATTCAACAAATGTGGAAAAAGAGGGGTACACATTAAGCGAATCGGAGGTAAAGGAAACTCTCGAGAATATTTTCCGGCATTCTGACGGCCGTTTTATTATAGCGGTTTTTTCATCAAACATAGCCAGAATACAACAGATAATAAACATGGCTGTGCAATATGGAAGGAAGGTTTCATTTAGCGGAAAAAGCATGAAGGCAAATGTGGGGATGGCAGAAAGACTGGGGATCATGTCTATCCCTGATAATGTTGAGATCGCAGAAAAGGCCATTAAGAATTATCCTGACAGGGAAGTCGCTGTCATAACCACCGGGAGCCAGGGAGAGCCTATGTCATCCCTCACCAGGATGGCAAATGGAAATCACAAGGACATTATTATTAAACCCGGTGATACAATCATACTTTCATCCCGGTTTATTCCGGGCAATGAAAAGGCAATTACTGCAATAATAAACAGCCTTTACAGAAGAGGCGCCAGAGTTATATATGAAAAGGTGTCTGATATACATTCGTCGGGGCATGCCTATCAGGAAGAATTGAAACTGCTAATGAACCTGGTCAAACCAAGGTTTTTTATCCCTGTTCATGGCGAATACAGGCATCTTGTAAAACATATAGAGCTGGCGAAAGAGACCTGTATTCCGGCGGAAAATACCTTGCTGGCTGAAGATGGCGATACAATATGCTTTAGAGATGGTAATGCATGGCTTGGTGAAAAACAGCATACCGGCAGGATCGTAGTGGATGGAAAAGGGCTGGGCGATATCGGAGATATTGTTCTCCGGGACAGGTTAAAGCTCTCCGGAGACGGCATTGTAATAGTACTTTTAGTTATTGACGATCAGACAGGAGAAATAATATACGGTCCTGACATCATTTCAAGGGGTTTCATATTTGAAGATGACCGCGGCACCATACTGGCGGAAGCAAAGAGCCATGTACTGGAAGTCCTGTCAGAGGTTGAGAATCTGGAACATATGGAGTGGAACGATATCGGCTCGGATATAAAAAGACGTTTGAAACGGTTTTTTTATAAGGTTATTGAACGCGGGCCTTTAATTCTTCCCATAATCATTCCAGTTTAAGGCTGGAAAAGAAAACATAAGAAATAGATATTATGGCAGACGGTTACGAACCAATAAGAAAAGAAATTAAGGGGATTATCTTTTTACTTATTGCAATAATCCTTGGGGTAAGTCTCTTTACTTTTCATCCGGGTGATCCCCTGTTCTGGATAAGGAGCAGCAGCACGGGAAATGTACATAACCTGTTCGGAACAGTCGGTTCGCATATCTCGGGTTATCTTTTTCACATAATAGGTTTTTCTTCTTTCTGGCTTGTTGCCGTATTTTTTATACTTGCCATTCTCTCCTTTAACGAAAGGCCTCTTATCCCGCCTGTGGGCTATATTATTGCAGTAGTTATCCTCCTTATTTCATTTTCAGGAATAATGAGCCTTGAATGGCCCGGAATAATCAAATACCGGGGCGGCGAACTGCGGAGCGGCGGACTTTCAGGATATATTGTTGCTGATTTTCTGGTGGATATCCTGAGCACGTTTGGAGCCAGGATACTGCTTATTGCCATATTTGTTGTCACCTTTATGATCTGCACACGGATGTCGCTTGGCTGGCTGTTTTCCAGGATTTTCCTGTGGTTTATATTTACCTTCAGAAAGATAAGGGAATATAACACCAAAAAGGCTGAAAAAAAACGAAAGAGCCGTGTAAGAAAACAGATTCTTGAAGAAGAGGTAAATAAACCAAAGGCAAAGGTCAGGATTATTGAACCCAAAAAAGAAACCCTTAAAAGACCGGAACAGGAATCATTTCCGTTTATGAATAAAGAGGGTTTCAAACTTCCTTCTACTGATCTTCTGGATGACCCGCCCAAAGAAAAATGGGCTGTGATACAGAAAGAAAGCCTTGAGATGAATGCAAGGATGCTTGAAAAAAAGCTGGAGGACTTTGGCGTGCATGGTGAGGTTGTGGAAATATCTCCGGGGCCTGTTATTACCATGTATGAATATAAACCGGCGCCGGGAATCAAGATAAGCAAGGTGGCGAGCCTTGCAGATGACCTTACCCTTGCCCTGAGGGCCCCCAGTGTACGTATTGTTGCGCCGATCCCGGGGAAGGATGCGATAGGTATAGAGATAGCGAATAACAAGCGTGACCCTGTTTATCTTAAAGAGGTGCTCTCTTCAAATGATTTCAAGGATTCCAATAACAAACTCACTATTGCACTCGGTATGGACATTACCGGGACCCCTGTTATAACCGACCTTGTCAGGATGCCCCATCTCCTGGTTGC
Organism: uncultured Desulfatiglans sp.; assembly: GCA_964610475.1. GTDB lineage: Bacteria > Desulfobacterota > DSM-4660 > Desulfatiglandales > HGW-15 > JAAZBV01. The sequence goes on along the minus strand of CAZSZQ010000082.1, from coordinate 6,129 downwards.
AGGGGCGACAGGGACGGGTAAAAGCGTTTCGCTTAATGCAATGATAAACAGTCTGCTGTTTAAATTGCCACCTGATGCCGTGAAGCTTCTTATGATAGATCCTAAAAGGATAGAACTCTCAGTGTATAAAGATATTCCCCATCTTCTCCATCCTGTGGTTACGGAACCCAAGGAGGCAACCAGGGCACTGAGATGGGCTGTACAGGAGATGGAAAGACGTTATATGCTTCTTTCTGACAGGGGAGTGAGAAACATTGATGCATATAATAAAAAAATAGTCAAACAGAAGAGGGCAACTGCTGTGGGAGGGGATGAAGGCCTGGGAGAGCCTCTTCCATATATAATACTGGTCATAGATGAGCTGGCTGATCTTATGATGGTTTCATCAAGAGATGTCGAGGAATCGATAACGCGTCTTGCACAGATGGCCAGGGCTGCAGGTATTCATCTCATTATAGCAACCCAGAGACCTTCTGTCGATGTACTCACCGGTATTATCAAGGCCAATTTTCCCACAAGGATATCCTTTCAGGTAAGTTCAAAGGTGGATTCCAGGACAATCCTGGATACAAATGGAGCAGAACATCTTTTGGGTGAGGGTGACATGCTTTTCATGCCTCCCGGGGTTGGCAAACTTACAAGGATTCATGGGGCCTATATATCTGAAGAAGAGGTAAAAAGGGTTACAGACTTCCTCAGAGCGCAGATGAAACCGGCATATGATACAAGTATTGTGGAGCAGGTTTCAAAGGAAGACACTGAGATTGATGAAGAGCTTGAAAAGGACGAAAAATACGAGATGGCTGTAGATATGGTAATTAAGACAGGCCAGGCCTCTATTTCCATGATCCAGAGAAAGCTCAGGGTCGGATATAACAGGGCGGCAAGGATGATAGAGATAATGGAAAAGGAAGGAATTGTTGGCCCTTCCGACGGGATTAAGGCAAGGGATGTTTACGGAAGGAGAGAATTTTAGAATGAAGGGTTTTTTAAATTTGAAGATAAAGATACCGGCAGCAATAATAATTTTAACCATACTGCTCTGTCCCGCTGCGCCTGCGGATACAAAGGTCAGCCAGGTACTGGAAAAGGTTGTTGAAAATTGTAAACAGTTCTCGGGAGGCATGTCTGTACCCTACCAGAGGGAGATATTAACAAAATCCACGGCAATGCTTGACGATGTGGGGTTTGATAAGGCATCAGGTATTTTCTTTTTTAAAGAGCCGGACATGCTAAAGGTGCAGCAGGAAATCCCAACCACAGAGTATATCATTTCCAACGGGAAAAACATCTGGTGGTATGTCCCGGAAAAAAAGACAGCAACTAAATTAGATGAGATAGGTAAAAGCCTTTCCATACTCAGTATGATATTCATGGGGTTAAAGGATCCTTCAGAGACCTTCAGCATAACACTTGCCGAACCTGAAAAAACAGATGAATACAGGTTTTTACTCATTCCTGACGAATCATGGGAAGAGATCGACAGTATCAAGGTTACTGTTTCAGCCGGCACTCATATGATAACCAGGATAGAGATAAGTGATATTGCAGGTAATCTCACAAGGTTTACACTCGGAGAGTTTAAACAGAAGGCTGATATGGATGACAGCTTCTTTGATTTCAAAGTCCCTCAGGATGTCAAAGTAATAGAAGAAGAACAATAACACAGGATCCTGCTTTGCCGGCTATTTATGTTGATCTGGATGACGTCATTGCAAAAACCACATGCCACTATGTGGATGTTTTAAGGCGTGAATTCGGTAAAAAAGTTGATTTTGAATGCATTACATCATTTGACCTCAAGAGTTCTTTCTCACTTTCAGAAAGGGAATATGAGGAATTCTTCAGGCTGGTTCATGAGCCTGAGATTATCCTTCAACTGGAACCATTTGAGGGTGTAGTGGATATTATGAACAAATGGTCTGAACAGGGGTACCAGATCTCTGTTATTACAGGCCGGCTGACCTCCACATACGATTCAAGCCTTGAATGGCTCAAGGCCAATCACATCCCATTTGACTCCTTCATAATGGTTGATAAATATTCAAGGCCCATAATGGATAAAAGTATTGCCATTACCCTTGACCGGTTATCTGAGATGGAATTTACACTGGCTGTTGAGGATTCTGCGGATATGGCGCATTTTATCAGACACAAAATGAATACCAGCGTGATCCTGTTTGACAGACCGTGGAACAGAAATACAATGCCTGTGCCCGGTATTGAGAGATGCCACGCCTGGGAAGAGATTGGGAGAAGAATGAACAGTGAAAACCGCCTTTTTTAATTCAAGCGGTGTTTATTCACTCCACTAATAACCAGCAGCATAAACCACATTCGATATTCTACCTGAATCTTGCACCAAATATCTATTACGGCTTTCTACACCTCACTACGACATCCGGTGCAAGATTCAGGTACTAAACTTATTCTCATTATTAAAAGTATAATTATCCGTCTTGCAAAAACCCCGATTATCACTAAGATTACAAATCCTAACTATTGTCCATCCAGAAAGAAATTCTGGATGGAGCTTTCAGTCCCGCCTTTGGCGGGATCAGCGAACTCTTTGTTTGGAATGTCTTTTGCTGAAAGCTTGAATCCAAAAACGAACGTTTTTGGATGGACACTGCTAGACAATCAAAAACACCAGGGATTTCTCCTTTCATATACTGATCAAATTTAACATAATGAGAATCCGAAAAATTATCAACCTGCGAGCCCCGGAGGGCGCGGATTAGCAATCCGCTGCAATACCATTATTCGACCAAAGCAGTTGAGGTTTATATCTTTGACCCTTTTGCTTTATTGTTTCAAAATACTGAAGAGAGTCCTCTTCAAAAATCTATTAATCACATAGAAGATGATTGACAATCCCATAATGGGTATGATTAAATAGGTTAAAAAATCGGATCGTAAGGAGGTGATTATGGGATATACAAAATTGAGTGTAACTATTCCAGAAGAAATGTATGAGGAGATTAAAGGCCTTGCTTTAAAAAGGAAATGCAAAATAAGCCATTTTGTATCTGAGGCCCTTGCAGAAAAAACCAAAAAAATGAAGGGCGAGGCATTGATACAACAGATTAATGAAGTGCTTAATGATCAGGATATCTTAAATGAGCAGAGTGACATGGCAAATATGATCGCAGATAATACCGATCTGGAAGAATTGCCATGGTAAAGCCGGTACAGGGTGATATATACTGGGTACGGTTTGGTTCTTCTAATGATTCCGGACCATCAGGGAAAAGACCAGCGATAATCATTCAGAATAATATCCTCAACAGCAGCAATATCAGAACAACTGTTGTATCTCTGATCACATCCAATACAAAGCTATCTTTGATACCGGGTAATGTATTATTAGAGAAGGGTACTGCAAATCTGCCTAAAACAAGCGTAGCGGTTGTCAGTCAGATAGCAACTGTGGATAAAGAAAGACTCCTGGAGAAGATCGGTACACTCGATAACGATACCCTTGATCATGTGCTGAAAGGCTGTCAAATGGTTATTTCCAGGTTAATGGATTTTTTATGATATAACGGTCATAAACAAATAACTTCTGATAGGATTCAATAACAAGACGGTCAAAGGTTCTAATCTTTGGTCGCCTTTATTCGTTGACTTAAAATATCAAACTCCATAAAATCTGCTCTGGTTTAAACATATTAATGTCCTATTCATGGTATCCATGGAAAATCTCTTCCACCTCTTTATTGTAAAATGGTTCAGGGAGTATGTCGGCCAACCTACTGACATACAGAAAAAGGCATGGCCTGAGATAGCGTCCGGAAGTCATGTGCTTATAACTGCACCTACCGGAAGCGGTAAGACCCTGACCGCTTTTTTATGGGCAATAAATGAGCTTATAACCGGTAAGTGGGAGAGGGGCACAACCCGTGTATTATATGTTTCACCCCTTAAGGCGCTCAATAATGATATAAGAAGAAACCTTATCCAGCCCCTTGATGAACTGAAGGGCGTTTTTACATCCGGTAATAAAAATTTTCCTGTCATTTCTGTCATGACAAGGAGCGGTGACACAAGCGAATCTGAACGCAGACAGATGCTTCGGAATCCGCCGGAGATACTGATCACTACACCTGAAAGCCTGAACATCCTCCTGAGTTCAAAGAGCGGCATAAGGATACTTACAGGCATAAAGACCGTTATACTCGATGAAATACATTCTGTTATCGGTGACAAAAGAGGCGTTCACCTTATTACTGCTATCGAGAGGATCGTGAGGCTCTCAGGTGAATTCCAGAGGGTATCTTTATCAGCGACTGTGAGGCCTCTTGAAAAGGTGGCAGAATTTGTGGGTGGCTATGAGATAATAGGTGACGCACCTGAACCTCTATATAAACTCCGAAGGGTTTCCATAATAAGGTCTGATGATAAAAAGGAGTACAGGGTAAAGATATCCTTTCCTCACGAGGCTGTTAACAGGGGGCCCGAAGAGCCTGTGTGGTCATTTCTTGCTGACAAGTGCAGGGAGGTTATCGCGAGAAACAGGTCAACCCTTGTTTTTACCAACAGCCGCCGTATCGCAGAAAAGCTGACCTATATGATTAATGAGGGGGCTGACTCTAATATTGCCTATGCCCATCACGGCTCCCTCTCCCGTGAGATCCGGACTGAAGTGGAGCAGAAGCTCAAGGATGGTGACCTGAGCGCAATAGTAGCCACAAGCTCCCTTGAAATGGGGATAGATATAGGCGACCTTGATGAGGTTATACTTATCCAGTCTCCACCCACAATCTCATCAGCCATACAGAGGATAGGCAGGGCCGGTCACAGGGTAGGCGAGGCGAGCAGGTGTACAATCTTTCCTACCCATGATCATGATTTTCTTGATGGGGCTGTGCTTGCAAAGGCTGTGATATCACAGGATATTGAGGCTGTTGACCCTGTTCAATGCCCCCTTGATGTGCTTTCACAGGTGATCATCTCCATGACCGGTGTGGAGATGTGGGATATTGATGAGCTTTTTATGCAGGTGAGGAGCAGCTATCCATACGGAAATTTATCCAGAACACAGTTTGATCTTGTGCTTGAGATGCTGGCAGGCAAATACAGTGATATGAGATTAAGAGAGCTTAATCCCCGTATCTCAATAGACAGGATAGATAACACAGTAACCGCTAAAAAAGGGGCGCTGCTTGCCATATACATGTCAGGCGGGACCATCCCTGACCGGGGTTACTATAAACTGAGGCATAATGAAACCGGTGCCATGATAGGTGAACTGGATGAGGAGTATGTGTGGGAGGCAAGGGTAGGTCAGCTTGTAACCTTTGGCACAGGCAACTGGAGGATAAACAGGATAACCCATAATGATGTCTTTGTTACCCCTTCCGGCGCATCAATTATGGATACGCCCTTCTGGCGCAGTAATGAGCTCAACCGTGATTTCTATTTCTCCGAAAAGATATCCACATTTCTTGAGATGGCGGATGACCGCCTTGATGACTCTGATTTTGATGAATTTTTGAGGGAGCACCATTTCATGGATGAAACCTCATCCGGGCTACTTACGGATTTTCTTAAAAGACAGAAGGAGTATACAGATACCGCCCTTCCTCACAGGCATCACATACTTTTTGAGCAGGTTCAAACAGGCCCTGCCGGGGTGCCGGGAAACCAGCTTGTTATTCATACCATGTGGGGAGGAAGACTAAACCGTCCTTATGCAATGGCAATAAATGCGGCATGGATGGAAAAACACGGGGAATATCTTGAGATTTATCCGGGCAATGATTCTATTGTGTTTCAGCTCAATTCTAATATTGACCCTGATGAACTAATCAACCTTGTGACCTCCTCAAATATAGATTCATACCTGAAAAGGCAGCTTGAAAAAACAGGTTTTTTTGGGGCCAGGTTCAGGGAATGTGCTGGCAGGGCACTGCTTATAACCAGAAATAAAATAAGTGAAAGGATGCCCCTGTGGATGACAAGGCTCCGTTCAAAAAAGCTCCTTGAAAAGGTTCTTGGTTTCGAAGACTTCCCAATACTGATTGAAACCTGGCGTACATGCCTTAATGATGAGTTTGATCTTGATAACCTGCGGCTTGTGCTGGGTGAGATAGCATCAGGGGTTATAAAATGGTCTCATGTAAAAAC
>CAZSZQ010000081.1:0-14440 GCA_964610475.1 uncultured Desulfatiglans sp. | reverse complement strand
AGGTGATGACGGCCCGGATGATAAATTTATCCATGATAGAGACATGACATGGCTGAATCAATGCGATATCGTGGTGGCTGATGTAACAATCCCGTCCCTTGGAGTCGGATATGAGCTGGGTCGGGCAGCCTCTCTTGGCAAACCGGTTTTATGTCTTTTTCGCAAAGATTCAATACACAGGCTCTCAGCAATGATTGCAGGCAGTCCTGACATGGAAGTTGTGGAGTATAAACTGACATGGGATGCCCAGAAACATATAAGGACATTTTTAAACAAGATAAAACCAATGAACGCAGCAGAATAAAAAAGGATCAGGATAAGTGAAAACGCCACTTGAGCTTCTAGCCCCGGCCGGCAATGCTGAAATAGGTAAGGCTGCTATCGATCACGGGGCTGATGCCGTATATATTGGAACACCTCAGTTCAGCGCAAGGGCACAGGCAGGTAACAGCATTGAAGATATTGCCGAACTGGCAAGACACGCACACCTGTATAATGCGAAGGTGTATGTTGCCCTGAACACAATCCTGACAGATCAGGAGATTTATCAGGCCCTGGATTTGATACAATCACTGTATAGAATTGGAATTGATGGCATTATCATACAGGATATTGGGCTGCTTGAACTGGATCTGCCGCCCATTCCCCTGATTGCCAGCACACAGATGCACAACGCAACGATAGAAAAGGTACAATTTCTGGAATCCGTTAATTTTAAGAGGATTATCCTTGCCAGGGAGCTTGCTGTTGATGAGATCAGGACTATCAGGGAAGGAACAACAGTGGAGCTGGAGGCGTTTATTCATGGTGCATTGTGTGTCTCATACAGCGGCCAGTGTTATATGAGTCAGTATGCTTTTGGGCGCAGCGGCAACCGTGGTGTCTGCGCCCAGCCCTGCCGTCATCAATATACACTTGTCGACGGCAGCAATAAAGCAGTGGCAGTCAATAGATATCTGTTATCTTTAAAAGACATGAACCGTATAAATGTCATAGGTGATCTTGCGGGTGCCGGTGTGACCTCCTTTAAGATAGAAGGACGGTACAAAGAAGCTGAATATGTAAAGAATGTTACTGCCGCATACAGGCTTGCAATTGATGAGTTTATTGTACAAAATCCGCAATACTGTCAGGCCAGTAGCGGCTCATGTGCCTTTACATTTAAACCTGACCCTGAAAAGAGCTTCAACCGCGGGTTTACAGACTATTTCCTTTATGGCAGACGCGAAAAGATTGCAGCCTTTGATTCGCCCAAATCCATTGGTCAATATATCGGCAGGGTGGATAGCCTTGGCAGGGATTGGTTTCTTCTTAATGGACATGATCTGGTTAACGGAGATGGTCTTTGTTTTTTTACCAGGGCGCATGAATTGACCGGCTGTAAGGTGGATATGGTGAAGGGAGAGAGGGTGTTCCCCAATACAATGACAGGCATTATGGTTGGCGCTGACATTTACCGTAATTTAGATATGGCGTTTTTACGTATATTAAAAGGATCAATACATTGCCGGAAAATTGCAGTTGAAATGATCTTTAAGCAGGAAGAAACAGGCATCCGGTTGATTGTAAGAGATGAGGATGGGGTGCATGTTGATATCTGGCACGAAATGGCTTTTGTTCCTGCTAGAGACCCGCTTCGGGCCAGTTCCAATATCGAGACACAGCTTATGCGGAGCGGAGATACCCCATACAGGGTAACTGCGGTAGACATACATCCGGAACAGCCCGGCTTTCTTAAATTAAGCCTCATCAATGACATCAGGAGAAAGGCCCTCGATAAACTTACCAGGGAACGTATTGAGCAATTTCGGCCAGAAGGCAAATCGATTATTCCCAACAATACCCCTTATCCCGAATCTGATGTGGACTACCGGGCAAATGTCCTTAATTCAAAAGCCGTTGAATTTTATAAACGACACGGGGTAAGGGTAAACCAAATGGCCCTTGAGATAGAGGCAGATGAACCAGGAAGTGAGATTTCCGATAGGGTGGTGATGACCACAAAGTATTGCATACTATACGAACTGGGGGCCTGTCTCAAATCTGAAAACAAACAAAATGAAAAGATGTTGATAGAGCCCTTGCGAATCAGCGACAGGCAGCATACCTACCGGCTGGAATTTGACTGCCAGGCATGCCGCATGCTGATAATTGGCGAAGGTGATCTCCTTTTTTAACACCCAACCGTGGAAAATTAAAAAAAGTTATGATTCAGGAAACATATGAAAAGACAAATCAGGAAGCATGAGCCAGGAGGTATACAAATTCTTTATGAGGACAGGGATATAATTGTGGTGGTTAAACCTGCAGGGCTTTTAACCATCGGCACTGACTATGAAAAGTCGAAAACTGTTCACTATATACTCAATGATTATGTCCGAAAAGGTAATCCTAAATCTTTTAACAGGGTATATGTGGTGCATCGTCTTGATAAGGAGACATCAGGTATACTGATTTTTGCCAGAAGCGAACAGGCTAAAAAATTCCTGCAGAAGAACTGGGAGAATACTGAAAAACACTATCTGTCCATCCTTCACGGTAACATAAAGGAAAAAGAGGGGATAATCACCTCCTATCTGGCTGAGAATAAAGCCCTTAGAGTTTATTCGACCAACGATTATGCCAAAGGGAGGCTTTCTCATACTGCATATAAGGTTTTACAAGAGTCAAAAGGTTTCAGCCTGGTTGACGTAAATCTTTTAACAGGCCGCAAACACCAGATACGTGTGCATTTTGCAGAAAAAGGTCATCCCGTGGTTGGTGATAAAAAATATGGAGAAAGTAAAAACGTATCAAAAAGACTGGCGCTCCATGCCCGTTCCATTGTGTTTACTCATCCCTTTACCGGTAAGCCAATGACCTTTGACACAGGCGTGCCCGAGGATTTTATAAGGCTTTTCAAAAGACTGCATGTTTAACCCGGATCCTGCTTTACCTCTTGCCCATGCAGTAGAATAACCAAAGATAGTTAAAATGGACTTTGCACCATATTTCCAAACAGGTTTTAGATTAAGATCGTCAATATTTCGATATGTCATTCCAACATATGCAAAAAAGAAAACAAAAAAATATGCCCTGTTTCTTATTGATAAATATTTATCCAAAAACTATCATCATAAAATATTCTTAACATGACATCATGTCCGTGCAGACGGGAATCCATTTGTTTAATATATAAAGGCAGAGCAAAATGACCAAAAATTTTATACCTGAAAACTTCAATATCCCAGCAACGCTTGATACTGGGAAATTCCATCTGGAAATGCTTTCTCCGGCGGTAGCTGAAATGGATTATGAGGCTGTTATGTCAAGTAGAGTTCGCCTCCGTTCTGTGTTCGGGGAAAACACAAAATGGCCGGAAGAGACAATGTCATTATCGGATAATGTAAACGACCTTAAAAGACATCAGGAGGAATTTTTATCACGCGAGGCTTTTGCCTATACTGTTTTAACACCGGCTAAAGATATATGTATTGGTTGTATTTATATCGATCCATGTGAAGCTAACGAGTTTGATTGTGAGGTGTATATATGGGTAAGAGATGAATACCTGTACCTTGATAACGAGCTTTTTAAAAATGTCCGCGACTGGCTGATCGGCTCATGGCCTTTTAAAACAGTTGCATTTCCTGGAAGAAAGATCCCATGGAAAAAGTGGAATTTATATAAATCAGAAGAGGGTACTTAAAATGAAAAAATTTATTAAAATCTTACTGGCACTTATCATTGTTATTATTATTGCAGTTATCGTACTTGCAGTTATGTATCGTGACACAATAGGTATAATGCTCGGTAATAATAAGGTTCAGATACCGGTAATATCAGAACCTGTAATAGCAAAGGCACAGATTGAGCCTATAACAAAGGGTGAGTCCGACTGGACTAGCTGGCGAGGCATTAATGGCGATGGGCGCAGTAAAGTCACCGGGATCAAAACCGACTGGTCACAGGGCTTAAAAAAAATCTGGGAAATAGATTACCTTTGCAATGGAGAGGACAGCGCAACATGGTCTGCGCCGGTAATACAGGGAAATCGACTGGTGGTTTGCGGACGCGATGAAATTAACGATATTATCTTTTGCCTGAACCCTGAAGAGGGCGGCCTGATATGGAAGCAGTTTTATCCTGCTAAAACATCGTCATCATCATATGGTGCAGGTTTCAGGGCTACCCCTTATATTGATGATGACCGTGTTTATACATTCGGACGAGGCGGTGACCTGGTCTGCTGGAACCTTACAAATGGCGAAAAGATCTGGCATAAAAATGTGAATGACGAAGGAGGAGAAGAGCCCAATTGGGGACATGCCTCCTCTCCTCTTGTGACCGGTTCCATCATACTGGTAAAAGGCGGCGGAACTGCCCGTACAATAGCTTTTGATAAGATGAATGGAAACCTGATATGGAAGGCAGGGCAGGGTGTGGCCGGATATGCAGCAACATCGGTTATGGATATCGAGGGTGAATCAATAGTCCTTTCATTTCATGGAAAAGGCCTTGCTGCAATTAATCTAATAGACGGCAAGGAACTATGGGATATTGATTGGGAAACAAACTATGATGTAAACGCCACAACACCTGTTTATAAAGATAATCTGGTGTTCATAACCTCAGGGTATAATACGGGCTGTGCACTGTTGAAGGTTGGTAAATCAGGGGCGAAGATCGTCTGGAAAAATAAAAATATTGCATCACACCATTCCGACCCGTTTATAATAGACGGGTATATTTACGGTTATTCCGGTGACAGCATGCAGAACAAAGGCTTTTTTAAATGTATTGATCTTAATACAGGTATGCAAAAATGGAGCACCAAGGAAATAGGGTGGGGAACATGTGTTGCTGTGGAGAATTATCTCCTGTGCTGCGATATTAAAGGCAACCTCTCTCTTATTAAGCCTGACCCTGAAAAATTTCTAAAGGTTGCCAGTCTGCCGAAGGTCTGGGGCAAGGTCAGCGGCGCTGCATGGACAATACCCGTGCTGGCAAACGGCAAACTCTACCTGAGATTCAAACAGAGTCTGATGTGCCTTGATATAAAAGCTTAGAAAGGCAAGAAAAAATCTATCTTGAGCAGCATGATCCAAAGAACGGTTAATCGGCAATTATTAGAATGGAGGATTAAATGATAAAAAAGAGAGCCGTCAAGCCACATAAAGAAGAATATGTTTTCCATATGATTGCTGTCATATTTTTAATAACAGCCACGGCTTATGCAGGTCCGAAAGTCACCTCCTTCAGGTGCGGCAATAGAGAAATCAAGGGCGGGATTACAAAGTATACTGCAATAGAGATGTGCGGAGAGCCTTCTACAAGAGAGATCAAGGCAAATCAGGGCAGTGCAAGGAATGAGATAGAAGAATGGTATTATAACTGCGTATCAGGTAAACGCAGTTATCTGCTTGTTTTTAAAGGCCAAAACCTGAATAGTATTGAACGGATAATTGGCGAGGGCAAATCAGGATGTCCAGAAGTGTATGCTGAAAAAGATAAAGAAGAATCTCCTAAAATAAACCTGTCAAATAACATTATTAGTTGTGAAGATATACAACAAAAGCTGGAGAAAATTTCAAAAAAGGCAAACATACCATCCGATGACCTGATGGAAGAGGCCTTCGAGTATCTTGAAGAGAAATACGTTGTTAATGGGAAGTAAAATAAGTAGAATTCACTAACCAGTATCTTAAACGCTTATATCTCATTATATAGACTTTAAAAAAGAGGAGGATACCATGAAAAATACTGACAGAATTTATAGTGTAATAATTGGTGTTCTGGTTCTGTTTGCTGCAGCAACCATATCCGCACAGGATTGGCCTCAATGGCGGGGAATGAACCGTGATGGAAAGGTAACAGGTTTTAAGGCGCCGGAAACATGGCCTTCCGGGCTTACACAAAAATGGATTGTGAATGTTGGGTCCGGTGATGCAACTCCTGCCCTTAAGGATGATAAAATATATGTTTTTACACGGCAGGGAGCAGATGAGGTAATGCAGTGCCTTGATGCAAGAAATGGCAAAGTAATATGGCTGGACAAGTATGCAGCACAGGCAGTGACAGGTCCTGCTGCGAGTCACCCTGGCCCACGTAGTACACCGGTAGTATCAGATGGTAAAGTGATTACACTGGGTGTGGGCGGTGTTCTCTCCTGTCTGGATGAAAATACCGGTAAAATAATATGGCGTTACGAGGCATTTTCCGGTTCTGTGCCTGATTTTTTTACATCCATGTCACCTATTATTGTTGACAGTATGTGTATCATTCACCTTGGGGGCAAGGATAACGGCACGATCGTCTCCCTGGATCTCATTACAGGAAAGGAAATATGGAAATTAAGCTCTGACGCCCCTGCATACGGTTCCCCCGTGCTGATGTTTGTCGGAGGGAAGAAACAGGTTGTTCTTTTGTCAGAGAGAAACCTTGTTGGTATTGGAGTTAACGACGGTAAACTTTTATGGCAGGTGGCTGCACCGAATGAAAGGATGTTTTTTAGCTGTGCAACACCGGTAATAGAAGGCGATAAGGTCTACTATACAGGGCAGGGACATGGTACAAAGGCCGTTCAAATAGTAAAAGATGGCGATAATTTTATTGTGAAGACTCTCTGGGGCAATGATGATCAGGGTACAACCTTTAATACACCTGTACTTAAAGATGGGTTTCTCTATGGCATTTCAAAACTTGGGTTTATCTTTTGTATCAATGCGCAGACAGGGCAAACCGCATGGGTAGATACAAAAAGACTGGACAGGTTCGGATCTATTATTGATGCAGGTTCGGTTCTGATGACTCTCTCTGCCGGTTCTGAATTGATTGTTTTTAACCCAGACAGCAAGACATATACTGAGCTGGCCAGATACAAGGTGGCTGAGACACCTGTAATGGCTCATCCAGTGGTTGCTGACAAAAGGATATACATAAAAGACAGTGAAAAGCTTTCAATGTGGGTGATTGAATGATGTCACCGGAATTCAACGTAAACAGGAAAATATTTGCATGAAGATTATATCTAGTTTGGTTGCCCTGTATTAAATGTGGTATGGAAGTATGCTGATTCTACTGCATTGTTCTTACCCAATTTTGATCTAAGATATTCGATACTGAAAAGGGCAACCATTTCCTGTCGATTCAACCCATTGATATAGTCACCTTCTTTAAAAAGTCTTGTTATCCATTTTTTATGCCGGGCATTGTCAGTCTGGAAGCGGTTTATAATTTCCCGGTTATAGTATGCTGTGGTTTTAGCCTTTAATTCATCAAATGACATGGCGAGTATTTTTTGATACACCTGTGCAAATGATCCTGTATCAGAAAGAGAAGGTGATTCGACTACCTGGCGAAAATCCCTGGCAAAACGCTCCAGGCCTTTCCTGATATGATGAGGTTTTACAAAATTCATTCCCATCCATCCTGCGTTAATCCACTTAAAAACAGCGCATTTAACCTGTCCTGGGTTTGTATCCAACTCATAATAAATCGTTATTGACGCAGATCCATACATATAGGTGTCAGCCCGGCCTGCTACAGGCAGCGCCGTACCTTTTTCACCTGTATAAAGGTAATTCCATTCAATGTCATTACCAATAATAAGGCCTCTTTTCCCGACCTCGGATGTACCCTTTTGATTTGAAACAGATATAAGGGCTGGCCTGTTTTTATGTTTAGTCAGAATTAATAACCTGTCAACATTATAGGCATAGTAGGCGCCGGAGAATGTATCCGGTGAATTTTCTATGAATTCAACGCCGTTAATAAAAAGAGGTTTATCCAGATGATCAAGTTCTGCAGATAATCTGGGCAGGGTCATATTCTCAGAATCTACTACCGTCCAGTAGGAACGTCTTACAGAAGATGGCTGAGTAAGGTTTGCAGGCAGATCAGGATTGTATGCGAGATCAAGCACCTCTTTTAGAGATCGATTAACCGAAAATTCATAGTAATCAGAAACTGCTCCGTCATGCTCTCCGAGAGTCATTGTTTCGCCAAGTGGTTTAGATGTTTCAACAAAATCAAGAATATGTGGCATGAAGTTCAGGTTAAGAGATTTTTTTTCACTGGGATCCATATAGTCCAACAGATGGTTTACAGCGGGGAAGAGGTCATCTGGTATACAATCAGCCGGTTCAGCGGCATACAGGTTAAACCTGGTCAGTATGATAGATAGAAAAATTAAAAATAATATTTTTTTAAGTAAACCATGTTTCATCGATATTTTCTCACTTAAGTATAATAAGCGGGCATTGATAGCATATTCTTTATCATTCAAAAACAATTTTTTTCAGTATAAAGAGAAATCATACAAAATCAAATATACAGATTCTTATCGGCAAATATTTCCTCTGATTTAACAAAAAATTGTAACGAAATGATTTCTTTAGAAAAATTTGGTATTGTAACAGGCATACAAACTTACTTCCAATTTATCGCTTTTATTGCTATTATCACAAAACCAGCAGATATTAGGATCAAAAATAAAACAATAGCGAACAAATTAAACGGGAGTTTTTTCGGCACATAACATTTATGTATTATGACAGATGTGCTCAAAACTTTTTTAAAGGAATTACCTAAAAAATTTTAAAAGGAGAAAAAAATGACTGATAAGAACAAGATGAACAGGCGGGATTTTATTCAGAATGTTTCAACAGGGGCGGCAGGGATTGCCTTTTCCAGCGTGCTCTCCACTTTAGCTGCTGCAACTCATGCGAATGCCCAGCAGCCGGATTATTACAAAAAGATGGATATGAGCAAATTGGGTAATAAATTAAGGGAACCCAATGTGGTGGAATTCAAGCCGTGGAAATCCATACATGACACTATTACTTCTCCAATGATTACAGCATGGGGTTCCGGAGATATTCCCCAATCCAGACTCGCCATAGGATTTGCATATATCACAAAGCCTGATACCCTTGGCGGTAATACCCATTCGCACGATGACCATGACCAGTGGATATTCCTTATCGGTGGCGATGGAAAAAATTTTATTGAATTTGATGCGGATGCAGAGATGCTCCTGGGTGATACGGTCAGAAAGATAAACTATTCAAGCTATTTTTTCATACCCAAGGGCACACCTCATTGCCCTCTTGTCATTAAACGTGTTGGGAAACCCATAGTATTCATCGACGCCAGGATAAGTGATCAGGTATGAAGATATGAGATGTTTAGAATAAAAACGGCGCAATGAAAATGAATACAAGACTAAATGCATTTCTATTCATCCTGGGAATCTCACCTTTTCTTTTTATGGTATCAGGTCCATTCCCGGTTCTGGCTGAACAGACAATACCAAAATCAATAAGGAGTGCAGATATGGAAATCCGTTTAAAAACACTTGAAGATCGTGAGGAAATACGCGAGCTTATATTGGATTATGGGCGTTATCTTGATCAAAAGGATTTTAAAGCCTTTTCCGGGCTTTTTGCGCAAACAGAAGGGGAATGGGTTGGAGGATTTGGTTGGGCTAAAGGGGCAAAGGCCATTTGTGAACTGATGGAAAGCAAAATCGGCAAGGGTACGCCGGAGATGAAATCCTTTCACCTGTTCACAAATGAGACAATTAATATCAATGGAGATCAGGCCCAGGCCTTGACCAAATGGATATTTGTGGTGCCAGGCGAATCCAATCGTCCGCAAATGTTTTTCCTGGGCCATTATGAGGATACAATGGTACGCGAGGAGGGCCGCTGGAAATTCCTGCGCCGTGTTGTCCATAGTGATATTCCAGCCGATGACCAGGTAAAGTGATAAAAGCAATGATAAATAAATCAACATCTTAAGGAGCTTATTCATGCAACTTGACCTGAAAAAGATACCCTTTGGAAAACAATTATCCAGGTACATGCTTTATGAGGAGACAGATAACCTCGGTAGCGGCTGGGCAAAGGGGCTTTACCTTGCCCTTGCCGCAGATAGCAGCGGAGGTTTCATAGGAGGACCAATGACAGGCCCCAAAGGCTTTGCATTGATAACTCCTGTATTGAAAGACAGAGACCTTGAATACACATGCGAGGCCTCTCCCGCATCTGTTGTTATCAGAACAGAGAAAGGAGATATCAGGTTTGCGATTGATGGTACAAAAGTCCTCCGTGTAGATGGTAACGGCATCAGCCTCAGGATCAACGGAAGGCTCGGTTTCGGCAGCATTGCTGTCATGTCCAAACGAGGTGTTGAGATAACAATGGGTGACAGCATCATACTGATTACAGCACGCAGAGGAAAGATCTCTCTGGACAGCCACTGGGAACTCAAGGCCTTGAGAAGCACTGACCCTGTCATAACAGTCGATCCGGACAGGTCAGGCGCTGTTGATCTGGCCATCTATGATACGGATGATGCATATAACTTACCTGAACTGAAAAATAGTTTTGATGAATGTGTTGCCTCATCCGAGACAGGATATATTTCCTTTACTAGGGGATTGCAAACAACCGTGGAAAGAGACGAGTCATTTTTTGATTTTTGTTCATATAGCCTCTGGACAGGCTTTCAGCCATTTAAAGGCATGGAACTAGTACCATCCAACAAAATGTCCGACATGAATATCCATTCTATTGAGCAGCCGATATGTGCGCTGCCTTTTCAGGATACAGCCATTTCACTTGATATTATCCATAATACCCTGAATGGTGCGTCGCCACAGGGGATGATCCCTGTATGGTTTTCCAGCAGGCAGAACCTTTATGAGGCGGTACCTCCGGTTTATGCATATGTTATAAACCGCCTTATAGAGAATGGAAGGCTTGGAAAAATCTCCAAAGAGAGGCTATCATCTTTTTATAATGTTATGTCAAAGGCTGTAACCTGGTGGCTTAAATACCGAATGAGTGAAGAGGGTCTCGTTTATTACGCCTACAGGCACGAGTGCAACTGGTTTAAGGAAAAAATATTCGGCGCAGGTACCCCCTGCGCCTCACCTGATCTTGCAGCCTATATTGCTCTTGCATCAGCAGCCCTCTCCAAGATTGCAGCTGTTCTTGGCAGGACGGATGAAACATTGTTTTGGGCGGATACCAGTAAAAAACAGATCAGTATCCTTACAAACAAACTATGGAATGGTTTTGGGTTTGAATCTGTTAACCCTTTGACCCATAAGAGCGCCCCTGCTCATGGAGTTCTGACCCTGATTCCCATCATCCTCGGGAATCATCTTCCTGGCACGCTAATAAGTGCAATTGCGGAAAAAACCAGGATGATCAGTTTTGAAGAGATACCAATTATTCCTGCGACAATGATTATCCATGGCCTTAAGATATCCGGAAAAATGGAGGATGCAAAAAGAGCGGTATCAACACTTTTAAAATCATGTATTATGGGCGGCGCTAATGATGCTCGTGGCAATGGTATTAACGCAGGCGCCTTCTTCTCTCCTGCTGTCTGTGCCGCCCTGCTCTCTATAGGCGAAATATTATAAGAAAGGAGCGCTCTATGTTCGGAACAAATAAAAAATTTAATCTGGAGCGTGCCGCTTTTGCACGCAACGGCTGCGCCTTTTACATATTCGAAGATTATTATACCCATCTTCTGCGTCTTACCAACTATAAACCTGCTGCTATGGTCATGACCAGCCCATTCCTTTTTAGTCTGAAGCTGCTCTCTGGTGGCGTTGAGATACCATATACATATTGCTCTGATGCCGGTTCACTCAGAATAGATAATAACAAGGGTTATGCCAGGTTCGTTTTGACCGATCAGGAGCAGATGCGTATACAAGGCAAAAATGTAACACTGCGTATAGAACTGTGTCCTGCAATCCCTGAGATAGGGATGACGGCATGTCATGGTGTCAGGCCTTTAGGAAAAGGCGCATGGGAGGCAGTGTTCGGTACATATGGAAAGTTCCTGTTCAAATCACTCAAGGGAAATATTGAAGTGATATGCCCATGGAACGAGGAAAAGGACGGTTATGATGCCGTAATCTTTGACCTGGTTCCGGATGAAACAGGTGTGTTTGAAACAGCAGTCCATGAGGATATGGTAGAATTTGATATAGGTAATATTGTGTATCCTCTATTCGATGATCTTGTCAGAACCAGTATAGAAAGTTATGAAGATTTTAAAAGGAAATATAGAAAACCTGCCGGGGGTTATGAAGAGCTGTTTAATTATGCCGTGTATGAGATCTGGAGTCACCGTGTAAAGGCTTCGGGCGGCTTCAAAGTGCCCGGCATACTGTTCCAGCTCTCTATTGCAGGGGCCTTTTCATGGCAGCAGAGCTACCACGGCATGACAATGCTTAATGATCCCAATGATGGATGGCAGCTGATATGCTCTTTGTTCGAGTACCAGGATGAGCGTACCGGCAGGCTTCCGAGCTTTATTTTCTATGTGGGAGGGGCTAATCCCGGCATGCAGCCGCCATTCCAGGGCTTTAGCCTGGATACACTCATCAGAATGGCCGGTGATGATTTCCTTACCCCAGGCGAGTGCGAACGCATGTATCCAAAGTTCGTCAAATGGGCTGAATACTGGTTCAACACCAGAAATGCAGGACGCGGTGATGATGTGACAGCTATTAACAATCCCAATGAATCAGGATGGGATGATGCCTCCAATTTTAAAGATGGTTTTCCTGCGCAAAACCCCGACATCATGGCCTTTATGATTCTCCTTATGGAGATGACTTCCCACCTTGCAAGGGGATGCGGCATGGTAAATGATGCGGAAAGTTGGAAGGCAAGGGCTGATAGGCTGCTTAATACCCTTATAAATGAATTCTGGGACGGAGAAAAGTTTGTTACTCGCGTTAATGGCAAACCGGTAGAGAGCATGAGCCTGGTGTGCTATCAACCCATCCTTTTAGGCGAACGCCTGCCGCAGTATATCATAGACAAATGCGCTGAAATACTCACAGAAGAAGGGCATTTTTTAACTGAAATAGGGCTTGCTACCGAAAGCCTTAAAAGCCCCTTGTGCGACTACAGCGCCAGGACCTTTATTTCAGGACGTGTGGTTGCCCCTCCACACATGCCTATCACAGTCGGGCTCAATGCAGCAGGTAAAAAGAGGGAGGCTGCCATGATAGCCCGCAGATGGTGTGATAATGTGAAGGAGAAGGGAATTATCCTGGGCTTTGCGCCATATGAGTATTATAAACTTACCGGTGAGAAGGCGGACATCACCCATGGTCCTGTCGCCTCAGATGGCTGGTGCTGGTCCCCATGGGCTGCATGCTGCACACTTATGATGATCACCTCAATCATTCCTGAAGGAGATAAGGTATAAAAACAGGAAACCCTGTGTTTAATCATGCACTATTGGATTACAGGAAATTTTTTGAATAAATATGTAAATATGATAGATTTGCTGATACAGGTTTGAGAAACACATTACATCAATTAATAAGCCGGACCTGGCTGAAACACCTATTGTGCCGGCTATAAAAATGTTCACTAAATTTTATGTATACCTGGGGGAATATGAAAATTATTCGATTAATACTAGTAATCATACTCGCTTTTCTCTGTCAGATATCGTATGCAGATAAAAATGCACAATCAACTCTGGTAAAACTTGGAATGGATGCACCTGATTTCAGGTGCCGGACACTTACAGGAAAAGATTTTTCGCTTTCGGAAGAAAAAGGAAAGGTCATATTAATAAACTTTTTTGCTGCATGGTGCAAACCATGCCTCTTTGAATTACCCGAACTTGAAAAGAAAATCTTTCAAAAATATATGGACAGGGAAGACTTCAGGTTGATCGTTATCGGCCGGGAGCACAATGAATCTGAACTGGTGAATTTCCAGAAGGAATTAGGACTATCTCTTCCAATTGCTCCTGATCCCAAACGTGAGATATACGGTAAATATGCCAGGGAAGTTATCCCCAGAAATTTTATTGTCGGGAAAGATGGTAAAATCAAGCTGGTATCCGAAGGGTATACAAGATCTGAATTTAATAAAATCATCCGGGCTATTCAGAAAGAGCTGGAAAAATAGTTGTGCCAGAAAGTGACAGGTGGTTAGCGAAGATGGAAGCTTTGGCGAAGACTGAAGCTTTATCTGAGGCCGGAAATCTTTGAATTTTGAATATTGAATTAACTATTATCGGTTGTTTGAAAATCCCCTTCTCTTTCAACTTTCAGCTTTGATCTTTCAGATCTCTTAATTGATAGCTGATAATTGCTCATTGATAATTGTAAAATTCCCTTGATTTTCCAATTTATTATAAGTAAGCACATTGCATCAAATCGAAATTATTCAATCAATTTAGAAAGTTAAGGTCAGTCTGTTTTAAGCCATGTTTTTGTGGTTAGAATATTGAAAAAATAGAGGATATAGGATAAAAATTGATATATCGTTTTTAATTAACCAGAAATATATCGATTCCATTTTTTGGAGCCCCTTTTGTTATCAATAGTTGAAAAATCAAGATTAAACATCTCAAGAACCACAGAGCAAACGAAAAAGTCCCTGTATGGCCAGTTTTTTACACC
>CAZSZQ010000080.1:0-14782 GCA_964610475.1 uncultured Desulfatiglans sp. | reverse complement strand
AATCCATCCGTTGCCATGCCCGCTAAAAATGGGCTGTTTTAACATCAACATTTAACGGGTCACAGGTTAATTCAAGATATTGAATCATGTTTTTATTGTCTTATTATTTCAGGCGTTACTTCTATAAAACTGTCCTTCTGTCAGCTATTCTATTAATAGTTCCGGCCCATGCACAGGAGATCCATGATCCTGAAGCAATTATCAACCGTGTCAGCGAAACCATTAACACCATCACCGATTATACCTGCATATTCGGTAAACGCGAGCTTATCGGGGACAGGATTATCAGAGAGGAAAATATCATCCTGAAGGTAAAAAGGCCCGGCTCTTTCTATATGAGATGGACAGACGGCCCCAACAGGGGGAGGGTTGCGATCTATATAGAAGGCCGCAACAACAATAAGATGCTGCTTCGTCCTGGCGGATTACTGGGTTTTTTTACTGTTTCGATAGATCCCAATGGAAAAGAGGCCCTCAGGGAGAACCGGCACTCTATTACAGAGGCGGATTTCATAAGCATATTTGAGAGGTTTAAAGCAAACTACATGAAATGCCTGACTGATGCCGAATGTAGTCCTCCGCTGGTTAAATCCAGGGACTCCGAAACACTGAAACTAAATGTGAAGTTCCCTCCCGGAAAGGGCTATTATGCCCATACGGGGAGTCTGACCATAGACAGGAAAACATGGCTGCCCACTGGTCTCATCTGTTATGGATGGGACAATGAATTTCTTGAGGAATATCGTTTTAGTGATATCAAGATCAATCCGGGGCTTACAGAACATAACTTTGAAAGGGATTGGTGATTTTATTATGAAGATTCTTGGAATAGGCTGCAGCATGCCTGAACATGTTGTTACCAATGACGATATACTCAAGGAATTAACAGAGATCAGCGAGCCCTACTGGCAGGATGGGCAGAAAACGAAGATCCTAAACAGGATAAAGACCCTGTTCCGCATCTCCGGCACGGAGGAACGCCGCAGAAGAGGAAAAGGAGAACAAGCCTTTGAACACGCAGAAAAGGCAGTAAAGCAGGCGCTTGAGCGTGCGCGATTGAAGGCAACTGACATTGACCTTCTGCTTTATGTGGGTGTCGGTCGCGGATGGTTGGAGCCGGGCATGGCTACCTTTTTCATGCACAGGCTGGGTATAACAAATGCTACCGGGTTTGACATCCTCGATGCATGCCTTAGCTGGATGAGAGCCCTTCATATAAGCCACAACCTTATAAAGAACGGGGTCTACAGGAACATAATGATCCTGAATGCGGAGTTCAACTATGAGTACCACGGCCCCATAAAGTCACTGGACGAGGTAGCCTACCGTTTCGCCCAGCTTACTATCGGAGAGGCTGCAACAGCAACAATAATTAAAAATGGCGGAGATATCGATCCGCACTTTGAGTTCAAGACCGAACCGGAACTGCACGGACTATGCAAGATTCCCCTGCCCCATATAGCATCCTACAGCAGCAGCGAGATATGCCCCAATCTGGACCCGCTTGTTTTTTTTGCTTACAGTAAAGAGTTGTTTGAGGCCGCAAGCAGAGTCATTCCTGCGCTCTATCTGGGTTCATCAGAGCTTAAGAAAAGAGGCTGCGATATAGCCTTTGCCCATTCTGCCTCCAGATCCATTATAGACGATCTCTCAAAACATTCGCGCTTCAAAGACAAAATGATAAATCTCTATTCCAGGTATGGGAATACCGTGTCTGCTTCCATTCCTGTGGCAATGTGCTGGGCGCTTGATCAGGGGAAACTTAAAAGGGGCATGGAAATGATGTTTTTTATGGGAAGCGCAGGATTTTCAGCAGGGATATGTCACATGATTTATTGATACCTCAGAAATGCCAGTTCTGATGCTGCCGGTAAAAAGAATTCATCTCGACATCTGCATCATTGGATGTCTTACTCCAACACCTCTCTTATCTTATGAGATAATTTCTGAAGATCAAACGGCTTCTGTATAAATCCCATACAACCCTTTTCAAGGATATGAACTGCCTGACCATTGATACTATACCCGCTTGAAAGAAGTACCCGGACTTCAGGATTAATCGCTTTTAGCCTGTCAAATACCTCATCCCCGTTCATACCGGGCATTATCATGTCAAGGATTATCATATCGATTTTATCTTTATTCTCCTGATAGAGCCGGATTGCCTCTTTACCATTTCCGGCAGTAATTATCATGTAACCAAGTCTTTCAAGCATTTTCCTGGCTACATCTATAATCATCTTTTCATCATCCACCAGCAGTATTCTCTCGTTTCCTTTAACGATCGATTCAATGACAGGGGCCTCTTTTTCTGAGGCAGGGAAATAAAGTTTAAAAGTGGTGCCAACTCCCTTTTCACTGTAGACATCAATAAATCCGCCATGGTTTTTCATGATACCGTAAACAGAGGCAAGACCAAGGCCTGTACCCCGTCCCATCTCTTTTGTGGTAAAAAACGGTTCAAATATCTTCTCCTGTGTAGCCCTGTCCATTCCAATGCCGTTATCAGTAATTGAGATTTTCACATATCTGCCCGGTTTGATTTCATAGAATTTTAGAGAAGATTCTGTCAGATTCACATTTTCACTGTCAAGATACAGGTCACCTCCTCCGGGCATGGCCTGCCATGCATTGATAAAGAGATTCATCAGAACCTGATTGATCTGCCCCTGGTCTACCTCACTTGTCCATAAATTATCGCTCAATCTCTTATGTATACTTATCTCTTTTTTGTTGCGGCCAAACATGTCTGCATTGGATACCAGCAACTCATTCAGATTAACCGGTTTTACCTCATATTTTCCTCCGCGGGCAAAGCCCAGAAGCTGTTTTGTGAGAGATGAGGCGTTCTTGACATAATCCTCAATACCCTTCAGATGATCATATTCCTGGTCATGGTTCTTTTTATCCAGAAGCATCAGCGAGGTTCGCCCCTGTATACCCATCAGAAGGTTATTAAAATCATGTGCTATCCCGCCGGCCAGGGTGCCAAGGGCCTCCATCCTCTGAGCCCTTTCATACTTGATACGTAAATTCTGCTCTTCTTCCCGTGCCTTTTTCATTTCCGTTATATCTATCCAGGTGCTGAGAGAATACTGAAATTCACCGTCTTTTTTAATGGGGGTTGTGGAGAAAATAACAAATAATCTCTCTCCTTTCTTGTTTTTAAAAGTACCCTCCAGATTTTTAACACCTTTTAAGGTAGCCTCCCTCCACATCTCTTCGGACATAACTTCAGTAAACCATGGAAAAGGGGCTGTTGTACCCAGAAGCTCCTCTGCATCAAATCCGGTGAGTTTGATCAGGGCAGGGTTAACATATTCTATTCTAAAATCTTTATTAATAACCATTATAGGTCCCGGTGCGTTTTCAAGAATAGAAAAGCTGAATTCTTCACTCTTTTTGAGAGCTCTTTCTGTTTCCTTCAGCCTGGTGATATCTGTCACCACATTGTTATGATAGGCTTTATCTTTTACCTTCAGAAATTTTGTTATTACAAGCACATCTTTGATCTCTCCGGTTTTTGTTATAACCTTTGATTCGAAAGATATTTTTTTGGTTGTAAAATCCTGAGGGATCTCAATAGGTTGGGTCAGGTCATCACTGTGCACGACATCGGATGAGTACAATTTTATGAATTCATCATATGTATAGCCAAGGCTTTCATAGGATTCCCTGTTAAATTCCACAAATTTTCTGGTTTCAGTATCAACCAGGTTGATAGGCACTCCGGCATTATCAAAGATGTCCCTGTAGATATCACGCTTCTCCTCCATCCGGGTCTTTTCATCTTTAATCCTTGTAAGCTCATCATTAAGCTTCCTGATCTCTTTTTCCATAAATTCATGGGTGAGTTTTTTATCCATTGAAATATTCCTTCACTATTGCTGCATAAAAAGGTTTATATAGAAATACTTTCTGATTTCTCCTGACCCGTAATATCCCGCAAATACTAAAGTCTTTCAGGATTCCAGCCGCCGCCAAGGGCCTTATAGACCCGGATAAGATCCAGAGTTATTGTTCCCTGGCTGCTTATTCTGGTTTCCTCAAAAGAGAGCAGTGCGCGTTGTGCATCGAGTACATCCAGAAAATCAACAAGCCCTGATCTAAACCGTTCGTCAGCTATTTCGAGCGCCAGTTGTGCCGCCGCCGCTCCTTTCTCAAGTGTAATGTAACGTTTCTGTTCTTCACCATAGGCCATAATTGCATCCCTGACCTCTTTAATTGCATCGAGTACAGTGGTTTCATATTCGATAAGAATGCGCTCTTGAATGGCGTTCTGCACCTCGATCTGGTCTCTGATCCTGTTACGGTTAAAAAGGGGAATACTGATAAATGGTGAGATATTGAGTGCCGCACTGTTATCGGAAAAAAAGGTGTCAAGGGAAGATGATGTCAGGCCGATAGCGCCGCTCAGCCTGAATGAAGGGTAGAGATCGGCCTTAGCGGCTCCGACCCGCGCCGTCTGGGCAGCAACAGCCCTTTCGGCACGACGGATGTCCGGCCTGAGGCGAAGGATATCCGCCGGAATTCCTATGGCGATTTCAACTCCTGGAAGAGGTATGGAGCCCGTCTCCGAAAGTTCTTCATTAAGATCCCCCGGCATTTCCCCAAGCAGAATGGCAAGGGTGTTCATTGATTCTTCTATGTTTATTCTATACCCCGGGATGCGCGCCCTGGTGTTTTCCACATTGTATCTTGCCTGTTGAACCTGCAGAGATCCTATCAACCCTGCCTTGGCCTTATCCTCAAGGATAGAAAGTGCCTTTTCCTGCATTATCAGATTACGGTTCACGATCTCCAGCTGTTTCTGAAGTGTCCTGAGTTTCACATAATTACTGGCTGTTTCAGAGATCATGCTTACCAGAACACTCCGGTACCCTTCTTCCGATGCTTCAAGTTCAGCGGCTGCGGCTTCAATAGTACGCTGATTTTTACCAAAAAGATCTATCTCCCAGGATGCGTCAAAACCGGCATTATAGTAATCGGTTCCCACAGAAAAAGGATTAGGCGAAGGATCAGTAGCTGTAGGCATCCCGGACTGGCTTCTGCGGTATAGCGCTGATCCGGTGATAGAAGGCTGAAGTTGTTTATTGGCTGCACCCAATACTGCCCTGGCCTGCCGGATCCTGGTCAGGGCAATTTCAAGATTCTTATTATTTGAGAGAGCTCTCTTCACAAGACCGCTCAGCACCGGATCATTAAGTGTGGTCCACCATTGAGCGAGCTCGTTTTCTTCTGCTTTCTGTTTTTCGGAATCTTCCTGCCTATCAACTGAAGGCCATTCCTTTGGCATGTTTACACTTACAGGCATGTAGTCAGATCCCGCGTGGCATCCGGAGCAAATGGCAAAAAGAATAATGGTTATGACCAATCTGATTTTACTATTTTCTCTTTCTTTATTCATTCTCTTTCGGTAAATCCGATCTTTCCTTTAGAATTCCTACTGTTGTCGGTATATTCAAAAAAGTCTTTACTCTCTCCCGCGCCGTCTGGAAGATCGCCCAGAGAGAAGGAGTCAGCACCACCCCGAAAACTACAGCGGCTACCATACCCCCAAATACTGTTGTCCCTATATGACGTCTGCCAACAGCACCCGCACCTGTAGCAAAAACCATGGGCAACACCCCAAGGACAAAGGATAAAGCAGTCATCAAAACCGCCCGGTAACGGATCCTTGAAGCCTTTTCAGCAGACTCTTCAATGGTGTGCCCGTATTCTCTCTCTGTTTTTGCAAACTCAACAATTAGAATAGCATTTTTGCTGGCGAGCCCCACCAGAAGGATGAGCCCGAGTTGCGCATATATGCTTAAAGAGATATCTGTGATTTTAAGCGCTATCATTGCACCAAGAGCCGCTACGGAAATGGAGAGCATGACCGGTATGGGAATAGTCCAGCTTTCATACTGCCCGACCAGGAACAGAAAGCCGAAAATAAGGGCCATAACAACAAGAATAACCACCTGCCCTTCATTTTCTTTTTCCTGGTAACTCATTCCGGACCATTCATACTGGAAACCCTCTGGTACGGAATTTTTCATGACCTCGGCCATCCCATCCATGCCTTCACTGGAACTGAATCCGGGAGCAACGTCAGCGTTAACCTGGACGGACGGATACATGTTATAGCGGTCAATGGACTGTGGTGCAAGGATGGTGGTGATATTTACAAGGGTGGTTAAGGGAACCATGCCCCCTTTTCTGTTCTGAACATAAACATTCAGGATGTCTTCAATCCTGCTTCGATAAGGATAATCAGCCTGTATCTTTACCTGGTAAATTTTACTGAACAGATTAAAATCGTTGACATAACCGGATCCCAGAATGGTCTGAAGCGTAAAAAACAGTCTGCTTATGGGCATATCCAGCATCTCGGCTTTTTCACGGTCAACATTGAGATAGAGCTGAGGGGTATTGGGCCGGTAAGTGCTGAAAGCCCGACTGATGCGTGGATCCTTGCCGGCAGAGGCTGTCAGAAGCTGCAGTGCCTGTGCAAGATCTTCCGGTGACTGACCCATCGCAGCCTGAAGCCGGAAGTCCATCCCGCTCGTTGAACCGAGCCCACGGATTGGAGGCTGATTGAATGCCCGTATCTGTGCCCCCGGTATAGTCTCTGCAATACGACCTAAATTGGCTATAATGGCATCAGCCTGGAGCTCAGGCGTTTTACGCTGGTCCCATGGATCCAGCAGGAAAAAAGCCATGCCGCTGTTACCGCCGCCGCCACCACCCATCGGGCCAAAGCCAATGATCGTCATCATATCTTTCACACCTGGCATGGAATGCGCTTTTTCGTAGAACTCCCGCATGACTTCAACGGTACGGGGCTGGGTTGCGTTTTCAGGGAGTTGTATATCCACCATAACAGCACCCTGATCTTCTGTCGGAAGAAAACTTGTGGGATGAACGGAAAACATGAACCAGGCGGCTAAGGTGACAATTATCAGGATACCGGCGGCAACCGGTTTGCTGCGAACCAGCCGCATTGAACTGCGTACATAAATATTTCGGATCCTGTTTAGCCCCGAGTTGAACAATTTAAAAAAGATGAATTCCTTTTTTCTATGCGGCCTCAAAAGGACGGAACAGAGGGCCGGACTCAGCGTCAGGGCATTAAGAGTTGATATGGATACGGCCGTCGATATAGTCACGGCAAACTGCTGGTATATCCTCCCGGTAATTCCCGATATAAATCCTATTGGAATAAAGATTGCGAGCAGCACCAAAGTC
Source organism: uncultured Desulfatiglans sp. (assembly GCA_964610475.1). GTDB lineage: Bacteria > Desulfobacterota > DSM-4660 > Desulfatiglandales > HGW-15 > JAAZBV01. Next base: position 7,552 of record CAZSZQ010000080.1, on the reverse strand, counting down.
GTTGCGACAACAGCACCGGAGACCTGTTTCATTGCCTTAAAGGTCGCCTCTTTCGGCGAAAGATGCTCGGTCTCCATAAGCCGCTGAACATTTTCAACCACCACAATAGCATCATCCACAACAATACCTATTGCCAGCACCAGAGCAAAAAGGGTCAATGTATTTATACTGTATCCTAATGCCAGCAGAACGGAAGAGGTTCCGATCAACGATACGGGGATCGTACATGCGGGGATAAGGGTCGATCTCCAATCCTGGAGGAAGATGAAGACAACAAGTACGACCAAAAAGAAAGTCAGAACCAGGGTCTGGACAATCTCCGAAAGGGCGGTGCGGATAAAAATGGTAGGGTCATTAACAATTTTATATTCCAGATCTTCCGGAAAATACTGGGATAGCCTTTTTAACTCTGCATTGACTCTGTCTATGGTGTCCAGGGCATTGGTGTCGGGGAGTTGGTTCAAACGCATTGCAATGGCAGGTTGGCCGTTGTAGGAAGCACCCGCAGAATAACTCTCTGCCCCGAGCTCAATTCTGGCGACATCTTTGAGGGTCAGGATTCCGCCGTCCCCGTTGGTACGAAGGATAATCCCCTCGAATTCCTTGGTACTCGCCATCCGTCCGGTAGCCCGTATGCTGAACTGCAGCTGCTGGGAGCCATCCGTAGGTTCAGTCCCGATTGCGCCTGCTGCCGCCTGTATATTCTGGTTTGTTATTGCTGTTGAAACTGTATCGGCGCTGATCCCGTAGGCTGCCAGTTTAGCCGGGTCTACCCAGATCCTCATGCTGTATTTGCTGGGGCCCATAATACCGACATCGCTGACCCCCTCCACTCGCGCTATAACGTCCTTTACCTTGTCATCAAGATAGGTGCCAATAGCCAACTGGCTGTTGGTGCCTTGAGGAGAAAAAAAAGCGTAGAAGCCAAGCATTTCTCCCGATCGTGTAGCGACACGGACCGATTGCTGTCGAACTTCGGCCGGCAATTTGTTATAAGCCCTCTGAACAAGGTTCTGAACCTTGACCATGGCAATATCAATATCTACCCCTACCTCAAATGTGACCGACAGGTTATACCCTCCGTCACTTGAAGTGGAAGACATATAGATCATACCTTCCACACCATTTACAACCTCCTCAATAGGAGCAGCAACTGCATCAGAGACCACCTGTGCGCTCGCCCCCGGATAAGAGGCGTTTACACTTACAGTCGGCGGAACCACATCCGGATACTGGAGAATCGGAAGATTGGTCAGAGCAATGATTCCGGCTATCAGTATGATGACAGAAACAACCATTGCCAGTCGGGGACGACTGATAAAATGAGAAGAAAACATTTACTTTCCGCCATCGCCAGGAACCGCCTTAGCGGAACCGCTCAAAATTTTTACGGCCTGCCCGGGACGAACCTTTTGAATACCTTCGACGATTACGATTTCGCCGGGCTCAATCCCCTCTTCGACAATCCAGTCCGTGCCTGAAACGGATCTTTTTCTGATGATCTGCATGCGGGCAGTATTGTCATTTTCCACCATATATACATAGCTGCCGTCTCTACCTTCCATAACCGCACCCTGGGGAACCATAGGCAGCACTTCTCCCCTGACAGGAGAGAGTATTACTGTCACAAATCCACCCGGGATCAGGAGACCATCGGGATTAATGTACCTGGACCTGAGAGAGATGGTCCCTGTGGAGGTATCTATGACCGGGTCGGCGAAATCCCATGCACCATCGCCTGGGTACAAGGTGCCGTTGGTAAGACGCAATGAGGGCCTGAATATTTTTTCGGGAGAAGATCCCGACTGTTCCATCAGATTCAGGTATTCGACTTCGCTCATGGAACAAACAACCCGGATAGGATCAGTTTTAATCACAGTGGCAATGGTACCGGAATTCGGGCCGATATAATCACCAGTGGAATATCGTTTTTTAGTAACCCTTCCTGAAATGGGTGTTTTGACAGTAGCATACCTCAAATCGATTTCTGCCATCTCCAGGTTGGCATTTGCAGAAACAAGCTGTGCTCTGTTGAAGTCCACATTTCTCTGCGCCGATTCAATATCCTTTTCCGGGACGCTTTCCGGCCTCGCGGACCGGAGCCTTCGAAGATATTTTTCCGCTTCATCCAGATTGGCCTTTATCTGCAAGACCGTTCCTTTACGGGCCTCAATTTCAGCCCTGAACCGGTCTTTTTCTATGGTGAACATCAGGTCGCCGGTCTTTACATTCCGGCCTTCAATAAAATCAATGGACTCCAGATATCCTGATACTCTGGCAACCAGATCCACTGAATCGATAGCCTCAACACGCCCAATGTATTCCCTGGTATCGGTAATCTCCTTTGCAACAACTTTCTGTACCCGCACCAGCGGTGCTTCCATCTGCATCTTTGCCCTCGGGCCCATATCAGGCGCCCGAACATTATCTTTTCTGCCTGATATAATGAACCAGAGTGCAATCAGGATGACTATTAGTAAACAGGCCAAGATTACCAAACGCTTCATTCCTGTTGTGCCCTGCGCATTTTTTAAATTGATCAATATGCCAACTCCTTAATCTGCTCCATCCCTTTACTGACAGTAATCCAATATAATCAAATTAATCCGGCCGTAACCGGAGCAAAACGTAAGATATAGGAAAAATAAAGGAAATACTGCGGGAGCATAATACTGATTTGTTGTAACCTCGAAACGAAAATTAAAGCTTCTATTTTAAAAGTAAAAATATGTCAAAATCGATGCAGGTTGTCAAGGAACAATCAATATAACCTGGCTATGGATATCTTTATTTCAAATGGTTTTGTATGTTATCTGTTAAATCTTTTTTATCCTTTTCAAGCCGAAGCCAGCAAACGTCCAAACTCTTTTGCTTTTTTAACGGCTGACTGATCTCTTATCAGTGAATCTTCATCAGGCGGTGTATTAGGAAAAAGACAAGAGATGAATTTACACCCCAGCATATCTGCAGGATTCCGCCATTGGGTTTCTAAAAGCTCCAGATTATTTTCCATTTCGCCTCCGGCAGTAGAAAGAAGAGCCAGTGTTTTACCGGCAAGTACAGATATATATTTATCACCGGATAACTTTGCTAATGAGATCATACGATCGATAAATATTTTTAATTGTGCCGTATAGCTCCACCAGTAAAGCGGTGTAGCCATAACAATTATATCATACCCCTGCAGTGAAGCTACTTTCTCTGCGACCTCATCATTTAAGACGCATTTATATTCATCCGACTTTTGACATTTATAACATGCGATACACCCCGGTTCTTTAAAGGAAAGGGTTAAGGCGTCAATCTCTGTGACTGACGCCCCGTGCTCCTTTGCAGATGCCATTGCTATTTTAGCAATAGCCCTTGTATTCCCTTTTTTTCTTGGACCCCCCTGAATAAAAACTATTTTCTTTCCCATATTTTTCCCTTTCAATAATCGGTGATCTGTATGCCTTCCGGCGCTGGCATGACGGCCTATGATATTTTTTTCAAGATATAATTATCACCCTGATAACCATTGAATATCTTTTGCGTAAATGCATGATTGAATCCATGGGAAGTCATGTTGGCTTTTATCTTTCCCTGGATGGGATGACCTAGCAGATACAGGTCACCAAGAATATCCAGTATTTTATGTCTGACATATTCATCAGGATATTTCAGTTTTGTATTAATGACTTCTCCATCATGTATTATAATGTGTGAGTCAAGATAACCGCCTCCGACCTTTCCCATTTTCTGAGCCATACCGATATTTTCAAATGTATTAAAGCTTCGTGAAGGTGCTATTTCATCGGTAAATGAATGCATTCGGGGGTTGAATGTAAAAGACTGTTCAAAGATGGGCGCCGGATAATTAATACGCATCGATATCTCAAATCCATCAAAGGGTTCGGCAAATATATATTTTTCAGTATCTTTTTGAATCCCTATCAGTATCTTTTCATTGATTATAATTTTTTTTGCATAAGCCCTCTGTGTTACTGTCCCGGTCTCAATAATTAAACGACAGAAATCTTCTGCACTTCCGTCCACATTTGGTATTTCTTCATCAACCTTAACAAGAACATTACTGATATTAAACATATGAAAAGTTGCCATCAGATGCTCCACAGTTCGAATACGGCTGCTGTTTTTCATTAAAACTGTGGAGTTTGCTGTGAAATTATGATTTTGATAACCGGTAGAATAATCTTCAAGTGATGTTATATGTGCAGGGATACTATGCCCGTCCAGGGTTTCAAAAATAATCCCATGGTCTTCCTCCAGAGGACTTAAGATGAAACCGGTATTTCGTCCGCTCATCAAACCGGTGCCGTTAAATACTATATTTCCTTTTAATGTCCTCTGAGGTATTTCAGATTCGACTAAGGATGCGGCGCCGCTTATCTCTTTTTCAGGTTTAAGTTTTTTAATCCTGCTTTCAGGTAGGTGTATTGAAACGTCCTTTTCACCCTGTTTTCGTAATACATTACTCACTTTTTCAAGAAGGATATCTATATTTAACGGTTTTTCCAGAAAATCGGATGCGCCCTTTTTTATTGCTGTAACAGCTGAATTTATACCTGCGTGACCACTCATCATTATAACTGCAGTTTCAGGATATTTTTGTCTGAGCTGATTCAAAACTTCCAGTCCGTCAATATCCGGTAACCATATATCAAGCAGCACCAGGGCAGGAGGCGTCTTCGCAGCTTTCTCAAATAATGTTTTTGCATCCTGACAGGTAACGATTTTATAACCTTCATCAGAAAAAATCCCTTTTAAAGAATCACAGATAGATTGTTCATCATCAACTACATATATTGGATAGACCTTTGTCATTATTATTCCCTTAAAATAATCATATACATTGACTAAAAAAAATTTTGTTTTATAATTGAACCGTTTTATAGTTATTACATGTTTTTATAACCTTACACTTATTTTAGATTAAACTCAATTCTGAACCTGTTTTATTGTACTAATAGTATACTGATTTAAAAATTACTTTTTTTTACCAGGATTCAATTTTACCATTTAAGAATCTTTTATATTTAACAAAGGAGGCTCATTATGGCAGGAAGTACATACAAGATAATTGAATTAGTAGGGACAAGCGATAAATCATGGGAAGATGCAGCTAAAACAGCAATTGAGACAGCAGGAGAATCCTTAAAGGATTTAAGAATCGCCGAGGTTACAAAACTGGATGTAACAGTAGAAGATGGGAAAGTCAAATCCTACAGGACAAGACTAAACCTTTCATTCAAATATCAGAAATAATAGATACCTGACGGGAAAATGCTCCATTCGTAAAGTGTTAACACTTTACGAATGGACAGTGAATCAGGCATCTGATAATCTCGGCTATTATGACAATAGCCCTGATATATCCGCCTACATGCGACCCGACCGCCCCATATCTGTCTGTTCCTACACTCACAGCATGGCTGCGCAGACATGGCAGAACTGTCCTTTCGATTGACGCCAATATAGAGGTTTATGACCTCCTGCTCCGGGGGTATAATATTTCTAATATGCTCAATAATATCCGAAAGTTATACCGCAGACTGGACAAAAAACGATTTTTAAATCATCCTGATCAGATGCACTACTTGCGCCTGTATAAAACTCTCTGTGATATGTCATGGGTGGCTTATGAAATTGATGATGCAGTAAGTATACTGAGAGACAGGACCGGGACCAGATTTTATGATGTAAGGCAATATGAACGCGCTGTCATAACCGTTCAGGCAGGACTGGCTGTTATCAGTGCAGCATACAACCCACTGCAAATGGATTTTACCGGATACAGGACACCCTTTTCGCTCCTTACACCGGAACAGATAAAGATGGATGCCGGTCCTGAAAAAAATCCTTTTCATGATAACTTTATTACTGTAGGTACACGTCTGGCGGAGAACAATATCACCCTGGCAGGGATTTCCATGGCCTTTCCCGGACAGATCCAGCCCGGATTTTCTCTTGCCTGGTATTTGCGGCAGAGGTTTCCGGATATCCATATCACAGCCGGAGGTCCTGCCATTACCCAGATAATGGTGCGCCATAACCTTGACTGCAAGTTGAAGATACTGGGGCCTTTTGACTCTGTTGTTCTCTATGAAGGAGAACATGCCTTGATGGACCTGGCAGTTAAACTTGAAAAGGGAGTAACTCCTGAAAGAATAATAAATGGTGCTACAGATACACCTATGGAGATTCTACCATCCCCTGATTTTGAAGGGCTTCCTCTGGAGCTGTATTTTTCACCTGAGCCTGTACTGCCATATGATCCGAGCCGTGGATGTTACTGGGGAAGATGTGCATTCTGCCATTACGGACTGTGCAGCCATGGAACAGCCGGATATCGTGAGAGGAAAATGAATGATATAATCAGCCACTTAAGCATGATGTCAACAAAATGGAATTGCAGAAATTTTTATTTTTCTCAGGATGCATTTCTGCCTGAAACGGCCCGCAGGCTTAGCCTCGCCCTAAAGGAGAAAAACATTGATATCCACTGGTCAACTGACATGCGGCCTGAAACAGCACTTACGCCTGACATGTGCAGTGATTTGAAAAATGGAGGTGCGCTATCTATAGCCCTCGGGATAGAATCCGCATCACCACGGGTGTTAAAGTTGATCAATAAAGGCATAGATATAAATACCATGAAGGATGCTATACAAAATCTGGCATCAGCAGGCATTGCTGTTGAGGCCATGTGTTTCAACAATTTCCCAACCGAGACAGTTAAGGATGCCTTTCACACCATAGAATTTATCAGGATAAATAAATACCTGATTGCTCTTTTTATTAACGGGCGTTTCGGGCTTTCACACGGATCAAGGGTTGCGAGCGATCCTGAAGATTTCGGAATAAACGAAATCTGGCAGGTATCAGGTGATGATATAGGTACAGGGCTGTTTTACCGGATGAAAGGAAGAGAGCGGTCAATAAAGGATCAGGAAAGTATTGATAATGCCATTGACCGGTTATCAGCATATTGGTGGCTCCATGATTACCCCTGGGCAGGGTCTTTATCTACTGCCCACACAATACTCTGGTATAATAAAAAAGGCCCGGATGTATTCAGGAAGAGTGCGAAGGAAGGACATAAAGCCTCATTTTCACCACCCCGGATAAAGATTAAAAGCCGTTACGATGTAGAGAGCATTATATCTTCTGCAATGGCTAACGAGGCAGAGATATGGCAGACCCTTATCTATGAACAAAGGGCTGTGAGCCATGAAAAATACGATTCCATGGCAGAAAAATATCCTCTTCTATATCCCAATAACGCTGACCGGAAATAACAGTTTACCGGCTGTATCTTTTCCGGGACTCTACATAAAGGGTTTCCCTGAAGGCAGGTGTCAGATACTGGGCGCCATACCTGTGAAGATAGCTTGGTTTTTCAGGGTTGCAGAATCTTTCTGCATATCTTTTTGCTATTGTCCTCTGTTCATCTTCGGTGGTGGTTTTGGGATCAAACCTTTCAGGTACAGCACCAACAAGTATTTTATCTCCATAAAGGTCATAGATCGTTTCAAAATCATTAATCGCCTGC
>CAZSZQ010000079.1:0-14860 GCA_964610475.1 uncultured Desulfatiglans sp. | reverse complement strand
CCTGTTTGTATCTTTCCCTGTTAAATTTATTCAGTTCTTCGGTAATAATCATATCAACCTTTGGATGGATGCTGCCAGGAGCGCCATATGTGAGGCCGGGGATAAAACTGCCACCAGGCGTATATTGTTCCAGTGCCCTTCTAACCTCAATCCGTATTTCATCATCTGTGGAATCAGCCCTGTCAACAATGGCGGCATCGATACCTCCCATAATTACCATTTGCCTTCCAATCTGTTTCTGAATTTTAGGGATATTATTCTGAGGCAGAGCACCCTGCCAGATATCTATGCCAAGTTCAACCATGTCCTCCACGATCGGTTCAAGAAATGAATCTGCATGGTGCATTATAATTACGCCTTTTTCTTTCATATACCCGTATGTCTTCACATACTGTGGTTTGATAAACTCACGCCATGTATCAGGGCTCATGAACATGCTGTTTTTGCTGCCCCAGTCATCATGTGAAAGCATGATATCAGGCTTAAGATTATCCACTAAAAGTTTCATATAGTTATACCTGTATTCGCCCACATACGCACATAGTTCCATCATGCATTCAGGCTCGGCCAGAAAATTCATGAGTGTATCCTCAAAACCCATCAGAAAATGCAGTTGTTCGAATACACCGGTAGGCATAAAGGCCATGAGCATATAACTCTCACGGTCTATTTTTGATATTGCCTCAAGTGCCTGATCCCACAGGGCAGGGTCAGAGCATTTGCCGACAAGATCAGGCGCTTTAGCGCTGTTCTTCCAGTTGCAAATATCCTTTATAACCTTGTCAGACGCTGTAACATGGGGCATCGCTGCTATCTGATCTTCGGGCCACAGGACGCAGGTTCCCCATTTATCGCGAATCGGCTGCATGCCTTTGTAGCGTTTACCCCTTGCGTATGCTGCAACGGGGTCAGCCATAAATAAAATCATGTTTTCATACTGATTTACAAGCCTGTCCGGCTTCCCGTCTCTTTTTAAAGTTTCCAGAAAGTTCTGTTTTGCGGATAACATTTGCATATCTCCTTCTAAGTTGCTTATAAAATTTTTCTACCTTCCGTCTTGTGGAATAAGGGCCGGTCTTTCATGTGAACCCTTATCCTTCCATTTTTCATAATAGGATCTGCGTTTTTCCTGTATGCTTTCCATATTGCTGCTTGCCCACTCTTCAGACTCAGAAGATTTCATTACCCATTCACACTCTTTAATCCATTCGGTAAATTCAGAAGAAGAAAGTTCAGCCGAATTAACCGGTCTCAGTGAAAACCGTGCTTTCCACATACCGATTCTTGGAGTTACGAGTGCATAATAGGTTTTATCTGCTTCAAGGTTTGCAGACATAAAATCTGCGCTTTCACCCACTACCATAAACAGGTGTTCACCGGGTTCTAATTCATAAGCAACCTTTTTCTTGGCTGCAACTATTCCCGCAAGAAATACCTCTTCATCCTTCACCTCAAATACACTTGACTGTATGGCGAATCCAACGGTTGATGGACGCATGAATATAATCATAGATTTACCTGCTGCAGGCGAGGTTTTAATTTGATCACTGGGCATGGCAATCATATGTTTTGTTTTACCGGCACATCCGGCCAGCGACATTAATAATCCAAACAAAACCAATAATAGAACAGTGTATTTTTTGAGCGGCATGATTTTTCCTTTTGAAAGATATATTTTTAAAAATAAAAATACTTTTTAAGTCAGTTAATAAACTTTATATCTTTATTATGTCGTTTTGTATCTACCTTTCCCCTTCCTTAATATTCAATTTACCGGTTTCTGTTATTCCAAAGGAGATGAAAAATGCAATGATTGCACTGACAGCGCCCACCAGAAAAACCGTTTTGAGTCCGTAGCGGTCTCCCAGTGCCCCAAGGATATGGGGCGCAATTGTCGTACCGATAAGTTCCCCGATAGCCATGCCTATTGCAGTGGTGGTTGCTGCTATAGAAGGATGCACAGACTCCTGGCAGATAATTGCTACATAGAGGACAGATACAAATCCGCAGCACCCTGTCACCAGGACAAAGGCGATTTGAGCAGGAAGCCCCTGATTAAAATAAATAATGAACATAGATATGGAGATATAAAACGTAAGTATCAGAGCAGTGGGCCTTCGGCCAAGCCTGTCCGCCATTACAGGTATAAACAGGGCCCAGCAGAGGCCGGCTATACCGGAAATCGAGGTCATATATCCCGTCTGCTCTATTGTAAGCCCTCCCTCGTTAACCCAGTAAGTTGTCCCGAAACTGACAATGCCCCATAAACCCACCATAATCATTACATTGGCGATATAAGACAAGGTGCAGTTTTTATAAGTAAAAATCTTTGGCACATCATTCCACCGCATGCTTTCATGCGGAATTTGCATCAATCCTCCGGATTCTTTTTTCCCATCTCCGGTCAGAGGATGTCCGGTTTCCCTGAGTACAAACCATATAAATATCCCGAGTATTACAGTCGGCAGGCTGGTAAATATGAATGCATAATGCCAGTTCATATGAACCGCGAGTTGTATTGTCAGAGTCGGGCCAAGCACCATGGCGATGAGCCCGATAGAAAACTGCATAAGACCGATATAGGTTGCGAACCGTTTCGGGTCCCCCTGCGTCTTAAGCACAGAGGTCATCAAGGGATATACAGGGCCGTCTGCAAGGCCTGTAAGAAACCTGACAATAAACAGCATGAAAAGCGAACCGGCAACGGCAGTACCTCCGGAAAAAACCCCTGCCAGAATTATCACTGGCACTAGCCACGCCTTCTTCAACCCGGACCGGTCGGCCAGGGGTGTTATAAACAGTGAGGATATGACAAAGCCCAGACCGGTAACCATGACAATGTCTCCGGTCTGGGTATTATTCAGATTGAATGTCTTCATCAATACAGGAAACAGGAAGGATATTGCGTTTCTGTCGAGAAGAACAAATCCCCAGGCAAGTGCAAACAGGGTCCCGATGGTGTTCTGGTATGTCCTTTCTTTCATTTTGAGATAATCCTTTTTTTTGTCTCTATCCTATCGGCGGTTTTTTGTTAGGTGACGGAGGATTTTTCATACCGATCCTGAAATACTCACCTGTCTCTTTTCTCTTCCACCCCACACGTTGATTCAAAGGATAAACCATTGTAATTGCACCCTCCACAGGACAGTGTTCCACGCAGCACCCGCAAAACCAGCATTCATCCGGATACATGACATAGGGAGGTTTACCCCTTTCATGACTGGGGATCAAAAGATCGGAACGGCAAACATCAGCACATGTATTACATCCGATGCAGAGTTCGGAATTAATCTTAACGCATTCATTAGGCATGATAGGGTTTACTGTTATAAAGGCCAGATCTTCCATTTTATCATAACCTCCTCATTTATCAGTCCAGATTGCAGTGGGTACTGTAATTATCTTCATATCTATCCGAATAGGGCGGCAACAGCCAGTATTCGAAAGGCATTTCACCTGTCTTAATTGTACCATCCTCAAGTTTTATAGTCAGGTACTTGTTCCATTCGGGAGGATCAACATCAGGGTAGTCCAGCCTTCTCATCCCAAGCCTTGGGCTGCTGGCCTTTCTGCTCAGGCAGGCATTTATAACAGCCTCGCTCAGGTTCACACCGGCCATGAACTCAATGGTTCTTCCCAGTTCATGGGGATTCCTGGCATATGCATTTGATAATTCACTCTCCCTGATACTGTTTATCCAGGTCATACCCAGTTTAAGAGTCTCTTCGTTTTTTATTTCACCGCAGTAATCCTGCATGATCCTGGCAAGACCGGCCTTAAGCTCTTTCCAGCCGATACCCTTTTTTTGTCTTACTGGTGCGTATACCCTCTCCTTTTCATTTTCAATCTGGTTTCTGTTTAATTTGACGGGTTTTGCCTTAAGGGCATACACAGCCGCATTTCTGCCTGCATACCGTCCGGTACATGCTGATCCTGAATGGTTGCATCCCCATGCAAGGGTCGAACCTGCAGCATAAAGGCCTTCAACACTGGTCTTGAGGTTCCAGTCAAATAAAGGGCCTCCTCCGCTTAAGGCCCTGTACTGACGCGGGCCATACCCTTTCCACCATGAACCCCACGTATAAAGATCAGGGGGTTGCAATGTGGCCTGCAGCATATCCTTTTCAGGATTAAACCCGGCATTCTGGAATGTATGAAATACCGGCACCAGTGTTTTCCCCTCATTCCCTATCATCAGACCCCATATTGCCTTTCTCTCATGGGCAGGCATGGATGGGAGATCAGCAAACAGAGGCAGTTTGAATTCACCCTTAGCAATCCTTTCCGGCAGATCCGGTATAATTTTCGGCCCGTCATATATAAATGTCCTCTGGCCGGGAGCTGCGTGATATCTTTCTTCGACCGTCTTTAGGACCCTGCCGTTTCTGTCCACCCAGGGAATTTCCTTACCTTCAGCATCCACCAGGGTGCATGCAAACCATGTATTATGGGAGTTACCTGTAGAGTATGGAATAGATCCGAATCCGCCGGTCTGTAAGTGTGTGCTGCTGGATTCCATCATGGTGAGTTCAGCGCCTGCCCTCCACATCATATCAAGCCCTTCGCAGGTGTTATTGGGCTCACTCATATTCCCGAAACCCTTTTTTTCAGTATCAAATATCCACAGGTCATGGGGACGCGCTACAGACATAACAACAGCCTTTGCCCTGAAGATATAAAATTCGCCTGTGCGCCTGTGAACCCCGGTGGCTCCTGTGATCCTGCCTCCCTGTTTGCCTCTCTCGGTCAATAAACCGGTCATTGTTATACGGTCAAATATATTGACACCAAGCCGCTTCATTTCATTGTATAAGGCCGGTTTAACTTTAGCCCCCTGTACACGTATTGTATATTTACTGTCGTAATCATAGGCAAAAAGCAGCTTTGTCTTTTCATCCCTGAAAGGGGCGCCTGCAAATTCATCATCAACATCTCTTACCTTAACTCCCATCTGTTCAATATCCAGTAATGCATCGTAACTCTCTTTTGCAGTGATGTAGGCTGAGATGCCGTTTCCAAACTCCAGGTATCCGTAATCTCCGAACCCTGACATATACTCCATAATCTCCTGCGGAGTAATATTTGAAGCGGGGTTTGTACAGGCAAGGTGCCAGTGGTCAACACCCGCGCCGCCAAGACCGCTCCTGATTACAGGCCCCTTGTCTACAATGGCCACATTTGCTCCTTTTTTCCTGGCACTGATAGCGCCGTGAGAACCTGCAATCCCACCGCCGATAAAAAGAACATCTGTCTCTATTTCATTTTCCTTTCCATAATGAACAGGATAAGGCCACTTCTTAAGGTCGGTATATAGAAGATCGGACATTTTTATTCCTGTGAAATTAGAATGTTATTTGTAGCCATTTGGGCTTTTTTATAATCTCTGTCATCCACTATAATCTGTAGTTCAAAGGGTATCCCTTCTTCATCAAGCGCATCTGTGTAAATACCGGTTTCATCGATTGTCTTTAATATTATCAGGGGTCTGGGGTTTTCTATCATATCTATTTGTGTAACAGCACTGCACTGTTCGCATTGCACTATTTTTTTATATGCCCTGATATCTGTTACATCAATATTTCTTCTGATCGCTTCTGCGGATGCCAGATGAAAATTTAATTCATCCAGAGCATGGATATTTACCAGTACCCCCATGAGATCTTCCGTGTTCATACTGCGAAAATCCATTTCAGCATCAGATTCAAAGCCAGCAGGAGACTCTCCGCTTTTGTCTTCTTCATTATTGATAATACCTCTTTCCCCGGCCTCTGCAAGGATCAGTTCGTAAGCCCCCTCCTCAAAGTTATCCCTTCCATCCTGAATCATTTCATTCAGGTCGTCATCACTGCAATTTTTATAGATTTCAATAAGGTTCTTTCGTTGTTCTTTATCCACTTTATTACTCCATTATCAAGTAATATGCATACCCGCGGTTGTTATGTACATGTATTAAATTATCATCAATGGCTAATGCAGAGGTCATTGAAAAACATAAAGATAGAAACAAAATGACCGCACAGAGTATAGATTTTTTCATAGTATTGCCTTATATCTTTTTTAAGAAGAGGATACTACACTCATGTCTTTTTTAAATCAAATACAAATATGAAAAGAGTTGATCCTGGAACCGGTATCTTTTATTTCAGATGGTCAATGACAGATTATTCTTTGCCTGATTTCAGTGATGTAAGGCGGGTATTGCAGGGATATACAGCCATTTTATTAAAACTCAAAAAGATTTTTACATGAGGTAATACCCGGATCTTGCACAGGGTTTTGTAGTGAGGCTACTAAAGTCCTGTGTCAAAATATGTTGTAGAGACAAGGCATGCCTTGTCTCTACGTAATAGATATCTGGTACAACTTAGGTATTAAATGAATAACTTTTTGTCAATTTCGAGCAAGGAGCAGCGGAATTATTTGCATTCGCCCGAAATGACAGTTTTGTGATAATCTCTTATTTCTTACCTTTTTTAAGCATTTTAATCTCTGCAGCAGTATATTTCTTACGCGGATGCCCGGGATGCAGTGAAACATCACCGGTTGACATGTCATATTTGGGAGCAAAGAGAACATGCATCCACTGAAAGGGTTTATTTACCTTGGTGATGGCAATAGGACCATGTATCAGCCCTTTAGGCATGTATAGAATTGATGTTGAGTTTACGATATGCTTCTCCCCTTCTTTACCAAAATGCACCTCTATTTCTGCGTCAAAATCATAATAATTCTTCGGATTGCTGCCAAATATGAAAAAGATTTCATCGCCATCATGGGAATGGGCCGGATGTGGAAATGTAACCGGTTTGGTAACGACAAGAAGCTGGACTTCAACAGGAATTTGAAGACTGGCGCCAACACAGCCTTTTTCAGCGCATATGTGCAGAGACGGAGCCATTCCTTTTTCCAGAGGTTCCTTGATTATGTATTTTCCATATTTGTTTTTACTCTTGGTTTTACTCTTAGTCTTACTCGCAGCCTTGCTTGTAGCCTTTTTGGTTGTCTTGCTTGTTGCCTTTGCCATTTTTGAATCCTCCTTTTTTCACTACCTGGGTTATCATATGTTTGACAGGATTAATAAAATATATTCAGTTTTCTAAACAAATTTTCATTACACCTGTTACAGATATAAATCAAGTAGTTTAATATAACGAACTTCAAAACAGATCACTTCATGCATATTTCTATAGATCAGGCCTTCCTTCCGATCATCAGGCCGGTGCTGTGCGTCTCCTTCCTTTCAATAAATTCTATACCTGCCTCCCTGAACCACTCCTTTACCTCTGATTCTGTATAGGTATCACCTGAGTCTGTATTTACAAGCATATTAAGTGCAAAAATGGCCCCAAAGGGAGGGTTTGTACGGTCATCATCCATGATAAAATCAGATATTACTATCCTTCCTCCCGGGTTAAGCGCCATGCCTGATTTTTTTATAAGTTGGATATTCTGTTTGTATGAATTGATATGTATGATAGCTGAAAGGAAAACCAGATCATACCCGGAAGGAAACTCATCTTTATTGTAGTCACCTGGTACTGTATCTATTTTCTCTATCAGACCCTCTTCTCTCACATATTTTTCTGTCATTTTAACAACATTTGGGAGATCAAAAACCGTTGAAGAGATATCATCGCCGGCTTTTACAAAGGCCATGGAGTAGGCCCCTGAACCGCCGCCTATATCCAGTATCCTTTTTACCCCGTTTAGATCTATCTGTTTAACTAACGAAGGAGCCTCACTAAAGGCCCGGTTATGCATGGCTGCGATAAAAGGTTTGAACCATTTGTCATCTCTCTCTGCTACAGGACTTATCTTTACAGAGCTGCCGGTTTTGACCGATCCGGTAAGATTGCTCCATGAGTCCCATAAATTTACAGAATGCATTATCCCGGCCTGAAACCCTGGTTTTCCTTTTACCAGATAGTTTTTTGCAGCATCGGAGTTAAAAAATCTTCCATTTGCCTTTTGTATTGTCCTGGTAACACATAGGGCATTTAAAAGCCGGTCAGTAGCCCTTGGGTCAGCACTAATCTCTGATGCAACCTGCACAGAGGTTTTTTCATCTTCACCCAGTATAGTGAATATACCAAGCTCAAATGCTGTGAGAAATACCCTGCTCTGCTGAAATGACCGGGATAAAAAGTCAATATCATTAATGCAAAATTCGTTTTTATTGATCATCTTTGTGCCTCCACAGGATTTAAATATTAAAAAATAAAAAATTTGAGTGATATGGAGCTTTTAAGGTTTTTTTTGATATAAGATATTACATATACAATGACTTGAGGCAAATAATATCTTTTTTTAAAAATAATATTGTTCCTTTTGACATGAAATATAAAAGCTCATATAATCCGCCAAAAATCAATAGGGGGGTTATTATGGAAAAGAACTGGAATGAACTGACACCTTTGGAAAAACGTGAGAAGAGATTTGAAAAATGGCTTTCAACAGCAGGAAAGAAATTTAACAGTCCTGAGGCTGAACAGAAATACAAAGCAATTATTACCAGGTATATAAAGGCAATAAAGCTTGAAGAACCTGACAGGGTGCCTGTCTCGCTTCCTGTCGGAACCACTCCTATCTATATGGCAGGAATGACCTACAAGGAGGCCATGTATGATAATGAAAAGCTATGCAAGGCCTATATGGACGTGTTCAATGTGTTTAAGGGAGATAATGCGGCAGCACCCATGATCTCATCCGGTAAGGCAGCAGAAATAGTGGACAGCAAGGTATCAAAATACCCGGGGCACGGCCTGCCGGATGATGGACACGGCAACCAGTTTGTAGAGGGCGAATATATGAAGGCAGATGAATACGACATATTTATTAATGATATGTCAGATTATGTATTCAGGTATTATCTGCCCCGCTCCATGCGCTTACTGGAACCTTTACAATTTTTTCCGCCGTTACCCAATTGTCTTGGATTTCCAAACATGTTTCTCGGACCCATGTCAAATCCCGCAGTCCAGGACATGCTGCACAAACTTATTCAATACGGAAAAGAAGAGGCCAAATGGCAGATTCCCTTAATGAAATTCAGTCAAATGGCCCAGGCCGAGGGATATCCGCCCATGATGGGGGCATTTGCCCATGCACCTTTTGATCTGATGGGTGATACCTTAAGGGGAACACGCGGCATAGTAATGGATATGTACCGTCAGCCTGATAAACTGAAACAGGCAATGGAAAAACTGGTGCCCCTTAATATCAATATAGCCGTTAATGCAGCAAATATGTCAGGGGTTCCCATTGCAATGTTCCCTCTTCACAAAGGCGATGACACAATGATGTCTGACAAGCAGTACAGGGAATTCTACTGGCCGACCTTCCGCAGGGTAATAATGGGCATCTATGAAGAAGGAGTTGTTCCCATGTTGTTTGCAGAGGGTAAATATAATGAACGGCTTGAGGTTATTAAGGATTTACCCAGGAGTGCTGTTGTATGGTACTTTGACCAGACCGATATGTTCAAGGCGAAGAAGATACTTGGAGATACTGCCTGCCTCATGGGCAATGTTCCGACCTCTCTTTTATGTACCGGTACTCCTAAGGACGTTAAGGAATACTGCCGCAAACTGATTGAAGTAGTCGGAAAAGGAGGAGGTTTTATTCTCGCTGCCGGCGCAATGCCGGACAAGGCAAACCCTGATAATATTCATGCTATGAGTGAAGCGGTATTCGAATACGGCGTATATAAAAAATAAGGAACAAGGAGAACAAGATGACAAAAAAATCCTATCACAGCCTGTGTGCATGGACATTTAACGCAGGCAAAGGCGGATTTACTCCCTATGACACACGTGCTGCATGGAGCGGTGACAAACTTGACACCGCCGGGAAAATCCGGCTGATTAACCGGAAAATCAGGCCCAGATTGCCCGCCCATATAGAACTCGGGTTTGAGATACACTATGACTATGAATACTGTGAAGATAACGCAAAGGCCATCGCAGAGGCCCTTTTGGAAAACAATATTTCACTCGCCATGGTCACACCCGGAGCGCACAGGTATTTCCCGTACGGTGGCATATGTTCGCCTGATCCGGATGAAAGAAAGGCTGCCAATGATTATGGCGCCAGGGCTGTTAAACTTGCCTATACCGATTTAAAGAAGGCATGGAACAAGGATGTCCCTCCTACCTTTGTCCTTTGGAACGGTTCATATGGTTATGACCTTGCTTCAGCCGGTATCCGAAAGATGTATAACTACCTCAAGGAAGGTGTTGCCGGACTGTGCAAGCTTGAAAAATCCCTCGGCGGAGAGCTTTATATGGCCATAGAGCCAAAACCCAATGAGGGATATCCGGCCATGTTCCTTCCAACAGTGGCCAGCGCCATTGTATTCTGGAAAAGGCTTGAACAGGAATACGGCATTAACCTGAAAAAAAAAGGCGTTAACAAGGAATTCGGTCATTCCGAAATGATCGGCCTTGATCATGTTTATGACACTGTGGAAGAAATCGACAACGACATGCTGATCCATATGCATGTGAACAGCCAGGGGTATAACGACGGGATAATACTCGGGGGACCAGGCAAGTTTGATATAGATCATGGTGCAAGGATAAATGGTATGAATATTGCCATTTCAGGATTGATAAGCCAGGCAGGATTTAACCGCTGGAAAGGGCATGACATGCAGGTAAGGGCCCATGATACGGAAGAACAGGGTATAGACAGAGTCATACGCAGCGTACTCAGCTGGGATGCCTGTGAAAGAGCAGCAGAGAACCTTGACTATGACCTTCTGTGGCAATACCTGGTAAACAGAGAAACCGCAAAGGCCGAAGACCTTATGAGGGAATCAGTAGTCAGGGCATGCAAATATTTTAATGAGGTTTATGTGAGGTAATAAAGGGTCCAAGGTATAAGGTTAAAAGTTAAAGGACATTTTCCATGCAGAGACAAGGCATGCCTTGCCTCTGCTTCTTATTTAAAAAGCAGAACCATGGAAGAGCGGCATTCCTTGTCCGGTCATAACTCTTTGGGGATATCATGATACAATCCTATTCACTTGGCATAGAATTCAGCACCCAGTCAGTAAAACTGGTTATCCTTGATCTGAATGATAACAACATATGCTACAGCGACTCAATCAATTATGATGACACATTTCCTTCCTATGAGACCATAGGAGGTGTCCTGCCATCAGTCAACGAACAAGTCAGACATACATCACCTTTTATGCTAATCAAGGCAGTTGACCATGCATTTAAAATTTTATCTCAAAGTCATGTAGACCTTTCCATGATCAGGGCCATTAAGACCGACGGCATGCAGCACTGCACAGTTTATGTAAACTCCTCATTTAGAAAAGCAATATCATCCCTTGATCCTGATCAGGATCTTCTTAAACAGATCAGCCCATGCATCTCACGCCCGTCATCGCCCATATGGGAAGACAGGAGCACAGCAACTGAAACTCACTATCTGACTGATGCATTAAAAGATAAAGGCGGAATATTACACGTAACCGGGAACAGGGCTGAACTGCGGTTCCCTGCCTCTCAGATATTAAAATGGGCAAAGGAAAACCCTGCAGAGTATACGGAAACAACAAATATTTTTATCTTAAGCGCTTTTATCACCTCCTTGCTTACGGGAAAGATATCACAGGTTGACACAGGAGATGGATGGGGATCAAACCTTAACACTCTGGATATCGATAATCCCGGATGGAGTATGGAAGCGATATCTGCAATGGATAACTATCTTTTGAAAACCGGTATCAAATCACCACTCTTAGCAAAGCTAGGGGCGATGGATCATTATGATGCTTTTGCAGGGGTTATAAACCCATACTTCAGCAAAAAATATGGGATATCCAGCGATACTAAAATCTTGACAGGCACAGGCGACAACCCTGCAACCCTTTTAGGATGCGGGGGTAACATGGTTGTATCGCTTGGCAGCAGCTACACTGTGAATGGTGCAATGGTTAAAATAATACCTTCTAAAAAAGAGGAGTATAATGTATTCGGATATACAAAGGGAAAGGCCATGGCCCTTTCCGTAATCACCAACGGCGCCAAGGTACAGGATCATTTTTTAAAGGAATACCTGCTCAAACAGAAAGACAGGCCGCCTGACAACTCGGACTGGGAGAAATATGTAAATATGGCCGGCCCTCCCCTTCTCTTCAAAAATGAAAAACTGCTTCTGCCCTATCTTCTGGAAGAATCTGTCCCATTAAGAAAAAAAGGGATCATAAGAGATAATTTCAGCAAAAATTCTGCTGAGGAAAACATAAGAGCTTTAATCCTGTCACAGGTCCTTTCACTGAAACTCCATTCCGATCAGCTTGGTGAGGTAAAGGATTTGTGCGTGGTCGGAGGCGGCGCCAGAAACAGACTCATGACACAGTGGATTGCCGATGTCTTTGGGGCAGAGACTTACACAATAGAAAAATATGCTGTTGCAGCACCGCTCGGGTGTTCAATAAGCGCAGCAGTAAAGGCGTTAAATATTTCATATGAAGAAGCTGCAAAAAGGTTTGTAAAAAAAGATACAACATCAGTGAAAAAACCGATTCCTGAAAATATAAAAACCATGCAGGTACTGGTAAAAAGATACAAGGTACTTGAAGATAGAGAAAGGAGATAATCATGACCACTCCCATTTATAAAAATCCTTCAAAATCAACTGGCGAAAGGGTAAAGGACCTTCTAGGCAAAATGACCCTTGAAGAAAAAATCCTGCAACTTACTTCCATATGGCTCAGTTTTGACCCTGAAAAGGGAGAAATGGCGCCATCCATTATGGGCGATGACCTGGATGCCAATGCAGGTAAAGTTGATATCGATTATTACCTGAGATCAGGATTGGGACAGATAACCAGGGTCTTTGGAAGCAGGCCCGTAGATCCTGTAAAGGGTGCAAAGACCGTCAACCGGATACAGAAAAGACTAATTGAAGAATCACGGCTTGGCATACCGGTAATCTGTCATGAGGAATGCCTGAGCGGACTTATGACCCAGGGAGCCACATCCTTTCCTTCGCCTGTCAATTACGGCTCAACATGGGAACCTGAATTAATCAGACAGGTTGGTGATGTCATAAGACGTCAGATGAGATCATTGGGTACACATCAGGGATTGGCGCCTGTATGTGATGTAGCAAGGGATGCCAGATGGGGAAGGATTGAAGAGACCATTGGTGAGGACCCGTACCTTGTAGGAGTGATGGTTACAAATTATGTAAAAGGCCTTCAGGGTAATGACCTGAAAAAGGGCATTATTGCCACATTAAAACACTTTGCAGGCTATTCATTCAGTGAGGGTGGAAGAAACTTTGCCCCTGTTCATATAGGAAAACGGGACTTGATGGATCTGTTTTTTATTCCCTTTGAAATGGCTGTCAAGGAGGGTAAGGTAATGTCATTGATGAACGGCTATCATGAGTTTGACGGTGAGGTTCCGGGGGCTTCATACTGGCTCCTGACAGAGGTCCTGAGAAATCAATGGGGATTTGACGGTTACACAGTCTCTGACTACGGCTCGATTACCTTTTTACAGAATATGCACAGGATTGCGGCAACCCGTAAAGAGGCGGCAGCCGCAGCCCTTAAGGCGGGGCTTGATATAGAGCTTCCCAACCCCACCATGTACCCGCAGGGACTCAAGGATGCCCTTGAAGAGGGTTTAATAACAGAGGATGATATAAACCGCTCTGTGCACAGGGTCCTGAGATTAAAATTTGAACTGGGTATCTTTGAAAACCCATATGTTGACACTGATGCCATCAGGCTTGATCTGCCTCATGAAAAGGAACTGGCAGCCAGGATAGCTGAAAAGTCCATAACTCTATTATCCAATAAAGGTATCCTCCCCCTTCCAAAGGAAATAGACAAGATAGCTGTTATCGGCCCCAATGCCCATAATGTTATGGCCCTTTTTGGAAACTACAGCTTTGAAAACCATGTTGTTTCCACCCACTATAAAGACATGGCTGAAAAGGTTGTATCAGCCGCGACTGTTCTTGATAAACTTAAGAAAAAGATAGGTGAAGACAGGATCCTCTATGCCCGGGGATGCAATATACTGGATAGAGACCTTTCTTTGATTCCTGAAGCTGTCAAGGCAGTAAAAAAGGCTGATATAGCCCTGCTGGTAGTGGGTGACAAGGCAGGACACTTCAGGGCTGGAACCGTTGGTGAAGGGACCGATACACCGGATCTTTCTCTTCCCGGCGGACAGGAAGAACTAATAAAGGCAATATTTGAGACAGGGAAACCTGTTGTAGTTGTTCTGTTAAACGGCAGACCATTTGCCATGCCTGAGATAGCCCGAAGGGCCTCTGCTATTTTGGAGGCGTGGTTTCCAGGCCAGGAAGGGGCAGGTATTATTGCGGATGCCATTTTTGGCGACCTGAATCCTGGAGGGAAAACAACCCTTACATTCAGTCAGTCAGCAGGTGTTCAGCCGTTATTTTACAATCACAAGTTTCTAGCTCCGGGTTTTCCTGAACTCCCCGAATTTACCCCCGTGTTCCCCTTCGGCCATGGTTTGAGCTATACAGAGTTCACATACAGCGACCTTGAACTCTCATCATCAGAGGTTCCTGTTGACGGAGAAATAAAGATCAGCTTCAGGATAAAAAACAGCGGAAACAGAAAGGGAGATGAGGTAGCGCAGCTTTATATCAATGATCCTGTGGCCAGCGTACCGAGGCCGGTTAAAGAGTTGAAAGGGTTTAAAAGAATTACCCTTGAGCCGAATGAACAGAAAAAGATTATTTTTACCATGTCTGCGGATATGCTCGCCTTTACAGGTCTTGATTATAAAAAGATAGTAGAACCTGGTGAGATAAAGATAATGATCGGTTCCTCAAGCGAGGATATAAGACTGGA
>CAZSZQ010000078.1:0-14945 GCA_964610475.1 uncultured Desulfatiglans sp. | reverse complement strand
TTATCATGGGGTTATTCATTACCAAATTATATTGTTAAGCCCGATAAAGAAGGTGTTCTGAATGCTTTTGTCACAATAAACGATATCCACCCATTACAAAACTACTGGGGCAAAATTAGTCCTGAATTTCTGCTTGAAACTTGGGATGAGGATATAATCGATAATGCTGTTTATTCACTGGCATGGTATGACCCCGGGACTGATATTATAAGAGTAAGTAATTTTGGGATGTTCCCTTATTCTAAGGGGAAACCTTTTCAAGCATACTTTGGTGTTGAAATAGAATCAAAAGAAAAGAGAGGTCTCCCTGTATTGTTTTTCTGGAAAGACAAAACTCTGATCCCGCCAAAAAAAACAGACACTGATGATGATAAAATTATTCGATCACTGATTTCAGGTAATACAGATCCTATACAAAATAATGATAAAGAACGTTTAAATAAGATAGAGGACAGGGCAGGAAATAAACTGATACATTATGCAGCAGCATTCGGGGACACCAACCTATTAAAAAGCCTTATAGCTAAAGGGATCAAAATTGACGAAAAAAATGAAAGCAATATGACACCCCTGCTTCTGGCTTCTGCTGCCGGTCATAGTGACATTGCTGCTATTTTCTTAGAAAATAAAGCTGATGTTAATATTAAAGATCGTGATAAAAGAACAGCCCTTCATTATGCATCCTACTGCGGACATGAAGCTGTCGTAAAGGAGCTTATCAAATATGTAAAAAGTGTTAATGATATTGATGAATTTTCATATTCACCTGTTCATTATGCTATCAATGAAAGAAGTGATTCTGTTATGGGTCTACTTGCATCTAAAAATGCCAAGTTAAACTCGGACGGAGAAAATCAGCAGATTATCCTTATGGGTAGTATCTTAGGCGATAATTATAATACTGCTTCATTTATTTTAAAAAATAAAGCAAGGGCCGATAAGGAATTATACGGTGCTGTGCCGCTTGTTGTTGCTGCTGGTAAATCCAGCCTTAAAGTAGTTGACCTTCTTATTAACTCCGGAGCAAAACTAAATAAACCGGACGTACAGGCATTTACCCCTCTTTTAAGTGCCTGTCTTACAGGTCGACCGGAGGTGGTTAAATACCTGCTGGATAAAGGCGCTAAAGTAAATGTAAAATCAAAAACAGGTCTATCCGCAATAGAGGCGGCGGTACTCCGAAATGATCCTGAAATGATCGATCTATTAATTTCCAAAGGTGTTGATATTGAGACTAAAGATACATACGGTAAAACACCATTCTGGATAGCTGCTATGCTCGGACATCGTAAAGTCATGAAAAAATTATTGGATTCGGGTGCCCAAAAGAATACAGGGAAGGGTAGTGCTTCAATTTATAGTAGATGAAAATGGCATGCCAGCAGATATCAAAATTGTATCATTAACCCATAAAGGGTTTGCTGACGCTGCAATAGCGGCAGCGAAACAATATAAATTCAGCCCTGCATATTACCAGGGCAAACCTGTTAAAGTTAGAGTGAAGCTTCCGATGTCATTTGATGTGCACTAATAGGTTTTACTAAAATAAGTTAAAGGAGAAAAACAACAGGTTTATCAGGCCTACACATTTGACAAGAGAGTTTCTGTAGTTTATAAGGAAACAAATAAACCACAGGAACTTCTATGGGCAGGCCGTTATGTATTGAATATCATGATGCCTTTTATCACATAACAGCCAGAGGAAACGATAGGCAAAATGTCTTTAAAACAAATAAGGACAGTGAACGGTTTCTTGAATATCTGGAATCGGCTGACGAACGTTATAAAGCATTTATTCACAACCTATTGCCTTATGGATAACATGACCATATTCTTCTTCAGACACCTGAAGGGAATCTGTGTCAAATTATGCATCACACCAATGTTTCACCAATGACAGACATAATAATTTAAAGGAGATGCCATGAAACCATTTGATGAATTGAAAAGACTCGAACCCGGACTTGAATATCTTGGAATCCGTAATATTAAAAAAGTCCACTGGAACCTGTGTTCACCAAAACTCTATGAACAGGCTACAAAACGCGGCGAAGGAGTCATATCCCACCTGGGGCCTCTGGTTGTTGTCCGACCGCCGGAATCCCTCATCAGCACGGGACGAGCCCCGGATGATAAATATATAGTCCGGGATGATGAAACGGAAAAGAAAATCAACTGGGGAAACGTCAATATTGCCTTTGATACTGAAAGATTTGAAGATATATTCGAACGCGTTAAATCCTACATGCAGGACCGGGAGCTATTCATCCAGGATGTCTATGCCGGAGCGGACCCCAAATATCGACTGGCCGTAAGGGTAATCACAGAATATGCCTGGCAATCCCTGTTCGCTAGAAATGTTCTCATCAGAATACGGGATCGCAGCCTTATTCCGCAATTCAGGCCGGAATTCACGGTTATCGCCATGTCTAAATTTTTGGCCAATCCAAAGATTGACGGCATCCATTCAGAAACATTTATACTTGTGAACTTTTCTCAAAAGCTGGTCCTTATCGGAGGTACCTATTACGGCGGAGAAATTAAAAAGTCCATATTTACGGCCTTGAATTACATCCTGCCCCAGAAAAATGTCCTGTCCATGCACTGCAGCGCCAACATGGGTAAATCCGGAGACACAGCGCTCCTGTTCGGGCTTTCCGGAACCGGAAAAACCACCCTTTCAGCGGACCCCAAGCGTGCCCTCTTAGGCGATGATGAACACGGCTGGAGCAATGACGGAATCTTTAATTTTGAAGGGGGCTGTTACGCAAAGGTGATCCGGCTCTCCCGGGAAGCTGAACCGGAGATTTATGAAACCACCCGGAAATTCGGCACCATCCTTGAAAATGTGGTATGTGACCCGGAGACCCGTTATGTCGATCTGGACGATGACTCCATTACAGAAAACACGCGGGCCGCCTACCCCCTCACCCATCTGGACAATATTGTCAAGGATGGTATGGGCGGTCATCCTAAAAATATCATCTTCCTGACTGCCGACGCCTTCGGTGTTTTACCGCCGATATCACGTCTCACTATTGATCAGGCAACTTACCATTTTCTTTCCGGATACACGGCCAAGGTAGCCGGCACCGAGGCCGGGGTCACTGAACCCAAGGCTACCTTCAGCGCATGCTTCGGGGCTCCCTTCATGCCACTGCATCCCAGCGAATACGGCCGGTTGCTCGCGGAAAAAATCAATAAGCAAAAGGCCCAGTGCTGGCTCATCAACACCGGATGGACCGGCGGACCTTATGGGGTAGGAAAGCGTATTGCAATACGACATACCAGGAGCATGCTGAACGCCGCGCTTGAAGGACGGCTGGATGGAGTTAACTATGTTATGGACCCGATTTTCAGACTGGGTGTCCCGGAATCCTGCCCGGACGTTCCGCAGGAGATTCTCACCGCCCGTAACACCTGGGCGGATAAGGCGGCCTATGATGAAAAAGCCCGTAATCTGGCCGGGCTTTTTGCGAAAAATTTCCAGAAGTATGAAAATTTCGTTTCCCCGGATGTGATCGCGGCAGGACCAAAGGCTTAGTATGGAACCAGGGGACGAAAAGGTAAATAAAGTCCCCATTCTCCACATGATATCAAATGGTATAAAGATATTTTTTGATTTACAAAAACAAAAGGGTATGAAAATTCAATTTATACAAGAACGATAAATAGAGAAAAAATCCTTAAAAGAAATCTGATGTTATAAAAGGTTAGTTATGACAGAAAAAAAGATACTCGTGATTGATGATGAATTCTCTTTTTGCGAAATCCTTGAGTCTTTTTTTAAGCGGTACGGGTATCAGGTTTATTCTGCAGGAGACGGGGAGGAAGGATTAAATTTTTTCTATTATCATAACCCCGATATAGTCCTTGTTGATCTTAAAATGCCAAAGATCAACGGGTTTCAGGTGCTGGAAACAATAAGCCGTGAATCACCTGACACACCGGTCATCGTTATCTCAGGAGAGGGTCAGATAGCTGATGTTATCCAGGCCCTGAGAATGGGGGCCTGGAATTACCAGACCAAACCTGTATCCAATCTTGTTTTCATAAAACATGCAGTTGAGCAGGCGCTGGAAAAGGCTCAGCTCAGGAAAGAGAACAAGGCCTACCAGAGAGGTCTGGAGCAAAGGCTCAGTGCAATTATTGAAAATTTAAACGGGTATGTTTTTACCTGCGATAAGGTCTGCAATATCACCTATATGAATCCCGCTCTCATTAAGTACCTTGGATATGATGCCACAGGAGAAAAATGCCATAGTGCCATTTTAGATTCTGAACCGGATGAAAAATGGTGTAAAACAAGAGGAGACGATTATGAAATCCAGAATAAAAAAGACGGCAGATGGTATCATGTAATTCAGTCTCCAATCCTGGGTCATGACGGAAAGTTGCAGGAATGTCAGATTATTCTATATGATATCACCGAACATAAAAAAGAGATGCAGGATCTGCTTGAGCAGGATGAATATCTCAGAAAGGAAAATCTGCGCCTTAAAGCTTCCCTTTCTGACAGGTATAAATTCGGCAGTATTATCGGGAAAAGCCGGCTCATGCAGGAGGTTTATGAAAATATTATTAACGCATCTGCTTCGGATGCAGGTGTAATAATCTATGGTGAGTCCGGCACAGGCAAGGAACTTGTAGCAAAAGAAATCCATAATAACAGCAACAGGAAAGAAAAAAAGCTTGTATATGTGAATTGCGGGGCAATTCCTGAAAACCTGATTGAAAGCGAATTTTTCGGTTATAGAAAGGGGGCATTCACCGGGGCGACAAAGGATAAACCAGGATTTCTGGATATAGCTGAGGGCAGCACCCTTTTTCTTGATGAGATCGGTGAGATACCCCTCAGTATGCAGGTAAAGCTTTTGAGGGCAATAGAAGGAAGAGGTTATACCCCTGTTGGAAGCACTGAGGTAAAAAAGACTGATATCAGAATTATTGCTGCAACAAACAATGATCTGAAAGAACTGGTAAGAAAAGGATTAATGCGTCAGGATTTTTTCTATCGTATACAGATTATCCCTATCTACCTTCCGCCCTTGCGGGAAAGAAAGGAGGATATTTCTATGTTGATTGACCATTTTCTTGAACAGTACAACAAGGAAGATGTTCCTCCTATTACATCGAAAATGCTGGAGACCCTTCAGCAATATGACTGGCCAGGTAATGTTCGTGAACTACAGAACACTATTCACCGTTTCATAACACTTAAAAAACTTGATTTTATAAAGCTTGATGTAACAGAAACACTTGAGGGTAATGAGCTGCCGGTTGAAAGTCCTGATGATAATTTTTCACTCACACATTCTGTTGAAGTCTACGAAAAAATACTGATAAAAAAGGCACTCAACGCCCACAACTGGCATAAAACCAGGGCAGCCCATGCCTTGATGATAGACCGAAAGACGCTTTTTAATAAAATGAAAAAATATAATATGCTCTAGGGAGTTTTGTCCATGCGTAATAACTTTTTTAGGCCGACCCTGCTTATCATTCTTCTAATACTGTCTTTTCAATTCATTTCAGCAGAAGAGACAGAAAAAGATCAGTCAAAAGATTCGAATGAATCCGTTTCTGTGCAAAATGCTATTAACCGCGACCAGGAGCTGCTTAAAAATCTGATGATTCAGAGCCTGCCTCCCAGAATTCCTGACCCTGATGTCAAAGATGTAGAATTTGAGATCGGAGACAACCCGGTCATGGGAAGCAGTTCTGCACAATTGGTAATTGTACAGTTTTCAGATTACACATGCAGCCACTGCGAACTTTACACTAAAAATACATTTCCCGAGATAGAAAAAAAATATATCGACACAGGTAAACTGCGTTATGTTGTTATTGATTATCCCCTTCCGGACGATATCCCTGCAATCAGGGCTTCAGAAGCCGTGCATTGCGCATCGGAACAGGGTAAATTTTTAGAAATGCATGAAGAGGTAATGATCGAACAGCAAGCTATGGAAAATATAAACCACATGGCATTATCTATTAATTTGGATATGAAAAAATTCAATGAATGCATGGACTCCAAAAGATTTGCCGGCACCGTGAATAAAAATATTTCCCTCGGTGATAAACTGGGCATACCAAGCGTTCCCGGTTTTATTATTGCCGCGTTCGATCCTGGCAATCCTCAAAAAGTTAAGGGCATATCATATATCCGCGGTGCAAAATCATTTAATGATTTTCAGCAGGAGATTGACAATGCTTTGATGGGCCTGACCAAGTAGAAAACTCTGAGGGTTTTCATGAAGTCTATTCTATCCTGGCGCCAACTTGTTCTATCTGTAATACCGGGACGGGCCGTCCCATACATTCCACTGACTCTCATTAAAGATTTTCCTGCAACTCTCAACTGTTTTGCCCCTGCCTTCTTCGGTTTTTACTTCTTTATCCCTGGGATTTGCGCCTACTTCTGCCCAGAATAGATTTGCCCCGGCGATGGCGCCCAGGGCGCAAGGCTCATGTGTGCAGTTGCCTATTACACTCCTCGGTATTCCAAGTCTTGTGACAGCCACTATCTGGGCCATCCTGAGTTCAGATATCATACCGCGTTTTGCCATCTCTGTTCCCGGAATGGGTATCCTTCTTGCGGCACCACTGAATGAAGGTTCAAAAGATGCAGTCAGTTCGATCATATGTGCAATCTCTTCATCGGTATGTTCAGGCCCGACAGGCTCAACACACGTACCAATTTTAAGCCCGGCCTCCTTGAAGTTGTTTATGCTTCTTATTCTCTGTTCAGAAGAAATGCCGGTATCAACACCCTCTCTCAGACGTACGACATGATAAACGCCTGTGAAACCGGCGTCTTTCAGTTTAATTGCATTATTCAGGTCCTGGTCACCTATGTTTGCCATCATTATGGTATCAGATTTCAGGCTTTTTCTTGCCTCCCTGGAGATTTCCAGAAAATGTTCAAAGGGATATTTTGCTGTTGTCATCATAAAGATCGCGTTTGCGCCATTCGCCTCAAACCTTAATGCATACTCAATAGCCTCTTCAGGTGAAAGTTCTGTGGCTTCAGTAAAGATTTTATTGGCCCTGGCAAAAGAACAGAAGAGACAATCGCAGGGACAAGGTGCAAGATTTACAGCAAACTGGGCATGTACTTCGGCCTTTCCGTCTGATATTTCCTTTGAAACCCTGGATGCCTCGGCCATTATCATATAGCTTTCTATGGAGTCAGGCGAAAAACCCAAAAGATAAACAAGTTCATGATAAGGCAATATATCGCCCGATCGTGATTTTTTTATGATATCGTTGATATTCATACTTTTTTGCCACCCGGTGTCGTAGATTACTGGTAAATGATAACCGGCTTCTTGCCCAAAGGCGCAAAACATACCCTCACCAGTTTGAAATGGGCAATGCCGAAAAATATCGGGAATATCAATATAAATGCGAAAAAACAGGTTATGCCGGCTAATAAGTGACCAATGGCAAGCCATATGCCTGCAAGAATAATCCATAAAAAATTTGCCAGGCTGGTTCCGATAATTCTTTCTTCTCCTAATGATCTTACATCAACAAGCTCTTTACCAAATGGAAAGGCAGAAAAACCTGCTATACGGAAGGCTGCAATCCCAAAGGGGATCCCGACAACGGTGCAGCAGAGTATGGCGCCGCAAAGGAGCCAGCTCAGCCAGGCAAAAAAACCGCCGCCAAATACAAACCAGATAATATTACCTGCCAGAATCATTTTAAAACCCCTGTTAACTATGTGTGGGTGAAGCAGATCATATAATAAGGTTTTTAATAAAAAAGGTCAGGCCTATTTTTAAGAGCCTGACCTTTTTATGATTTCTTACATCCCGGAGATTAACTAAAACATTTCCTTGCTCATCTTGTCTATCTCTTCAGAAACAGCCTCATAAACACCGGGATATGTGCTCATGGGGCCGCCCATAGTTGTATTGGGAATAAAGTAATACTTGCCGTTTGTTACACATGCCCTTCTTACTTCCCTGGCTATAACTTCTCTTGTCCAGTTTTCACGGTCCACAACACCGTTATCTATGTCGCCCATAAATGATATTTTTCCGCCGTATTTTTTAACCAGTTCCGGTGTATTATTCGTGGTAACGCAACCCTGCCAGATGTCGATTCCCATTTCAATCATATGAGGAACAAGATTTGCGCCGTATGCATCGCTGTGATGCACTATGAGTTCAACCCCGTGTTGCTTGTAATAGCCGTAGATCTTCTTATAGGAGGGTACGAAAAATTCGTTGAACATGTCAGGAGACATAAAGGAAGAATTATGGCTGCCCCAGTCATCGTGGTGGAAGATTGCATCGGGCTTGAAATACTCACAGAGCAGTTCGGCATAGCCGAGCTCCCAGTCGGTAATATATTCAATCAATTCCTTCATGGCCTCTGGCTCCATTACCAGATTCATAAGGCATGTATCAACGCCCATAAGGTAATGGGTCTGCTCGAATATACCCGGAGCAATAAAGACAGTGGCAAACACTTCATTCCTGTTTATTGAATCCACGCCTGGTTTGTACTTTTTCCATTCGGAGGCAGGGTAATCCAGTCTGGGAGCTTTAACTGTATCTCTCCACTTTGTAATATCCTTGACAACCTTATGTTCCTGGTCATGCACAGGAAATGGTCCGGGGAGTCCCGCGGGCCACTGGATGGTTACTCCCCATCCGTTTACAATCTTGCCTCCGGGAGTAATAGATGGGCTCCCGGCAGTAACAGGGTCTCCCATGATCATACCGAACATAGTGTCCTGGCATACCAGGGCTTCGTACTGATTTACGAACCTGTCCGGTTTTCCTCCTTTGATTGTTTCCATTAGGTTTTGTCGTTTTGTCAGCATGTTTTTGATCTCCTTTTATCTGTAACTTTATAGGTTGACACCTTAAAAATGTGACGGCTATGCAATTCAATATAAATAGCTAAATCATTTGCTTTATTATCATTGATATTAAAGATATATGGAAAATCCATCTGTGTGTCAAGGTATTTATATTTCCTGGAAATCAGGAAATAACTGTATCTAACTGGTATATTTGGTCAGGCCGCCTTTGGATATCCTTGCGGTGATATCCACGAATCGGGTACAAGGGGATCCAGTCCCCAGGTGATACGTGCGTGATCACATCCTGGCGAAGGCTCTCCATCTTCCCAGGCGGGCTTGAATTCTCTGCATACTGAAGATCTGTTTTCATAAATCCTGCAGTATACTCTGTCGCCTATCTCACCTGCAAGACAGTCACAGCGTGGCGGGATTTTTTCAGTCCCTTTCATGGCAACCAAAAAGTCATTTATCTTGACAGTCAAATCGGCCGGGACTCCATTGGGTGTACATTCGGATGTTTCCGCCCAGTAAAAGGAGGCTCTATATAAGGCACAACAGGCGCCGCAGCTAAGACACAGATTAAACCCCATACATCACACCTTTCTGATTAATAATACTGTACCATTTCAAAATTGGCAGGTTTCTATAAAGTATGTTCTTATTTATGTCAAGAAGATTCATATATTGAGATTTTTATGCATAAGAGCCGTTGGACTAATAGATTTGACAATAGCCTAAAAAAGTATTTAATTGATGGGCGGTCATCCTGAAATGGCATTTGCTGATGATAAACTGGCTTAAATAGTTCAATAAATTATATCATAAAAACATCAAAAGGAGTCACTGCTTAATTGGATTCTTTTAAAAAGATGAACCTGAATCATCTTGTCGGTAAGAAGGTGGGCTCATCAACTTTAATTAAGGAAATCGCACGGGGAAGCATGGGCGCTGTGTTTATTGGATACCAAAGCAGTCTCAAGCGGCAGATCGCCGTAAAGGTATTGCCTAAATCTGTCATTACAGAGAGAAATGCAAAACTCTTTCAACAGGAGGCAGAAATGGCAGCGATCCTGACGCATCCGAACATCATTCCGGTTTACGAAGTTGGTGATGCAGGAGAGTTCCTTTTTCTGGCGATGCAGTTGGTAAAGGGGAAACCTCTTTCATTTTATATCAACAGATCACGTAAAAATATACTGCCTTCAAAGCGAACCCTGCCTGTAAAAATTTCACTTAATATTATTATCAGCGTCCTTAATGCCCTTGATTACGCACATAATAAATCGATAATCCATCGTGACATCAAGCCGGCAAATATTCTCATTGAGAGTTATGATAACCGGCCTATTATAGTTGATTTTGGTTTAGCCCAGGAGATCAGGAAATCTGACGACACAGATTTTAGCAATGTGGGCACGCCTCTATACATGGCTCCGGAACAGATATTAAGGCCCGATGTGGATTTCCGTGCAGATATCTATTCGACCGCCACAACGCTGTTTGATATGTTATCACCAGCGCCGTTATTTCAGGGCATCCAATCGGTCAATGATCTCATCAGAATGAAAATAGAAAGAAAGGATAGGCTGTTTGTCAAAAAACCTTCTGAGATTAACCCCAATATCAATAAAGAAATGGACAATATACTTTTTAAAGCCCTGGCTTTTAATCCGGAAAACAGGTATGCCACGTGCAGTGAATTTCGTGAACAACTGGAAAAATACTCAAAATATTATCTTAATAATTTAAGAGAAGAGAGATGAGTAAAGAAAGAGAACTCAATAAACAGCAATTAGCCTATTTCGGACGTAGTTTTGCGCTCCTCTTTAACAGGAGTTTCATGTACTCAGTAGATCACCCGTTCCAGATTGAAGCCATCAATACGGCTTATCAGGCACTGACCCAATTACTGCAGAATATTTCCCCCACAGTTTTCATATTGAACCGTAAACAGTTCTATATAGATGAAGAACCATTGGATCCGCGCCTGAACGTATCTAGAGTCGCAGACCATTTCAAAAGAACCGGTATTGAATCGATATCATTCTATAAAGGGGTGGAAAAAAAGGAACTTCAGATGTTTCTCAAAATCGCGACCACGTTAAATCAATATCCCAATGCGGAGGCCATGAGCAAAGCGATTTTTAAGAAACGAATAGATCATATCAAAATCAATCATATTTTTTACAAGAAGGTGAGCGCTGAAGATGAGGTCATATCCCGTGATCTCCTTGATAAAGTAACACCGGAAATGATGGGAGAGGATCAGGACAAGGTCAGGCAGATGTTCATGGATTCGGTCTTCAGCAACATCTTTCAGGAGGAGTTTATTAAAAACCTTAACCTCAAAAATCTTTTGACGGATCCCGGTAATTTTTCCAGGGAAATGATTGCTTCTGACCTGACAACGGTTAAACAGTTAAACAATCAAAACCTGAGCGAAGATAAAAATGCGGTAATACATCCGGGGAAGTACCTGCTCAAGCAGTTGGAAGTGATTGACTATGATGTTGAAAAAAACCTGTCAGAGGGAAGAACAGTCGATCTGCCGCAAATAGCAGAAGCCCTTTCCGATATGCGGCAAAAACTCATTGAAGGGATAGAGGCCCAAAAGGCATTAGGAGTTGCCTATTCTAATGAAGCGGAAGTCTTTTCCAGGGCAACTGAAATAACAGATAAAGTCCTTATTCGAATCATTAAAGAAGAATATAAAGGAGGCGAGACCAGCCTGTCTCGTCTGGCGCAGATTTTATCCAGAATAATCCCTGAAGCCGATGAACTAAAACGCCTGCTGCCAAAGATTAAAACAGCCCTTATTGAGGAGGGGATGCCTCAGGATGATTTTATAAGCCTCATACGGACATTGGGCAAGGAACTTCAAAATGAAGGCCTTGCAAATATCCTGTCAGAAAGCGCAGAGGAGATAGGGGTTGATGGGAGCGATATTATCAAACAGATCAAAGAGAACCCGCTTCAATCTGCTGAAATGATCTATCTGGCATCAGAAATCCGTAAAAGCGGCGGTGATGAAAAGGCTCTGACAGACCTGCTTGTAAACTATGTGGAACAAGTTGGCTCCAAGTATTCACAGGATCTCTCAGAAAAAAAAGGTGATGAGGGTGAGAAGCATATCCAGAAAGCTATGGTGGAAGTTAAATCCAGCCTGCTCCAGCATCTGGGTAAACTGGACATAAAAGATGATCTCCTGAAACGGCTTGAAGAAAGAGTCAACCGGAGAATGGATGAAGTCTTTAATAATATGAGATCGGAATGGATAAATTCCCATTTAGTCTCACCTAAAAATGGATCTCTCCAGGAATTGACAGTGCTGGAAACGCTTGAACGAAGCGTCAGTGAAGATGAAGACCTGGCTCAAATTTTAAAGATCGTTAGAGAAAAGGTAGAATCCGGTGAAATAGATGAAAACGACTTTGAGAAGATATACCCTGAGATAGTCAAACAGGAAAAATTATTAAAATCAGAAAACGGGAAAAAGACATTGCCATCCGGAATCATGCGGGAACAGATATTGATGAATAACATGGAGAAAGAGATTTTAAGGGCAAAACGCTATAAAACATCTATTTCAATCCTTGGTTTTACCCTTGTAAAAGCAAGGGCAAAAACTGATTTACAAACAAACCAAATTAATAAACGCGATATACTTGATGCCCTCTTGCTCAAGCTGGTGGAGATCTTCAGAACACCCGATATCGTGGGTGAGGTGCGTAAAAATCTATTTATCGCGCTTCTGCCTATGACAGATCGCGGGCAAGCGAATCTGGCGCTAAAAAGGGCAATGAAAATAATACACTTGAATCCCCTTGATGTATCGGGTGTTGCCCTTGAGATAAAGGTTGCAGGTGTGGTATCCGATATCAGTTTGATGGATATCTCTGATGCCGAGTCATTAGTAGATCATTTATCCTCTCACCTTAAGAGCATGGCAACAAGGATCGGTAATATTCATTTTTATTAGTGAGATTCCGGTTTTAATTCTCTATAATATATCCGGAAAAGATACCCAATGATGGAAAATTTCAGGACAGGGCTTAAACAAACAGCAGTTGTTCCTCCTGATAAAATACTAATGTAATGTGTTTTTGCTGAGACAATAAACAATATGTATGATAATAAACCTTTACCTGGAATTGGAAAGGATTTGAATGTTAACATGGTTTTCAATTTAATGATATCTAATGGGAATTTTGATTTTATTGTGGTGTAAATGAGGGGATGATAAAAATGGATTTTTCGATCAGGATCGATCCTGAAACTATACGTAAATATATTTCAGTAAAACAAAAGGGTAAAATGCTTTTATATAACCCTTTTATAAATAAGGGAACAGCATTTGACGATGAGGAGAGGGAGAATCTGGATCTGCATGGATTATTGCCCCCCTGTGTTTCTTCCATTGAAGACCAGCTTATGCAAACTTATGAAAATTTTATAACCCGGAATAATTACCTTGACAAGTTTATTTTTCTTTCGGATCTGCAGGACAGGAATGAAGTGCTTTTTTACAGGTTTTTATTAGAGCACATTGAAGAAACATTGCCTGTTGTTTATACGCCCACTGTTGGAGAGGCATGTAAAAGATTTTCACACATTTTCCGGCGCAGCCGGGGGCTTTATATCAGCTACAGGCATATAAACAACATTGAAAAAGTTCTGGAAAATTATTATTCACGTAACATCTCTGTTATCGTTGTTACCGATGGGCAAAGGATCCTTGGCATCGGGGATCAGGGGGCTGACGGGATGAGTATCCCGATAGGGAAGTTATGCCTCTATACTCTGGGGGCAGGGATTTCACCTTACAGCACCATGCCGATCATGCTGGATGTTGGCACTAACAACGAAGAACGCCTTAATGATCCATTGTATCTTGGCCTGCGTCAGAAACGTGTACAGGGAGAGCAATACCAGGAGTTTATTGATAAATTTATCAAAGCCGTACTCAAGGTCTTCCCTGGTGCATTACTTCAATGGGAAGATTTTCTGAAAGAAAATGCAATAAAACAACTGAATCAATACAGGGATGTCATATGCAGTTTCAATGATGATATCCAGGGGACAGGTGCTGTTGTCCTGGCATACATTTATAAGATTACACGTCTGACCGGGCAATCCTTCAAGGATATAAAGGTGATGTTTTGCGGCGCAGGCGCCGCGACAAAGGGGATCGCTGATTTTATTGTATCGGCCCTGCAGGAAACAGGGATGTCGCTTGAGTCTGCACGTGACCGGATCTGGATATTTGACAGCAAGGGGCTTTTAACCAGATCCCGAACCGGACTGGAAGAATATAAAGTATGTTATGCCAAGGATATTGATGATCCTGTCCTGTGTCAGGGTTTAGATTTATCGGGAATAACTCTGGCAAACGCTATTGAAAAGATTAAACCCGGCATCCTCATAGGTACATGCGCGAATCCGGGCATTTTTGATGAGAAGGTAATTGGCACAATGGCAAAGGTTAATAATCAGCCTGTTATTTTCCCGCTTTCAAATCCGACATCCATGTGCGAGTGCACAGCTGAAGAGGCCATACGCTGGTCCGATGGCAAGGCTATCGTGGCAACAGGCAGCCCTTTTTCTCCGGTAGAATATAAGGGAAGGCGATATGCCATAGCTCAGTGTAATAATTTTTTCATCTTCCCCGGTTTCGGGCTCGGGATTACCGTTGGAGGCGTTAAACGTGCAACCGACAGGATGTTCCTCGCAGCAGCCAGGACATTGGCCGACGTTTCCATTGAATCGGATTCCTGTGGAAAATCATTTCATTTTGAGCTTAAAAAGATCCGAAAATATTCTCATGCAATAGCATGTGCCGTTATCAGGGAGGCTGTATCAGAGGGTTATTCTGATCCTTCCATATTGAAAAATCTGGAGGAGACAGTAAAGAATTCCATGTGGTATCCTGAATATCTGCCTGTTCGTTATGAAGGTCGGTAACAGATTAGTCCATATGCCTGCTGAATATCCTTGAAGCGTTCTTCTGCACCCGGATCATCAGGGCTCCTGTCCGGATGCTGTTACTTAACAAGTCAGCGGTATGTCTTTTTAACCCAGATTTTGCAATAGGAATCGTAGCGAGGATTGAAAAACCAAAGCG
>CAZSZQ010000077.1:0-15003 GCA_964610475.1 uncultured Desulfatiglans sp. | reverse complement strand
CCGGGTCAAAATCGTTCCAACTTCGCGTTTCGCTTTGGTTTTTCAATCCTCTCGACGATTTCTACTGCAAAATCTGGGTTAAAGGAGGAGTTTTTATGGAAGCCAGATTTACACGACGTGAAGTACTGGGGCTGGCAGGAGCCGGTGCTGTAGTTTTAGGGGCATCCGGCCTTGCCAGCTCTGCCACTAAAAACGAGGCCGCACCAGGGCAAAAGGAGGAACAGGCTATGACACCTTTAAAAAAATTCAATAAATACGGTGAGGAACTCGAGTATCAACTGATGCTTCGGACATCTCCCGTTGCCGCAAAGATGCTGGTAAGTGAATCGGATATCCCTGAAGGAGCGTTCAGGCCGAAAAAAGACCGCGGGTATCATTTTTCCCAGTGTCAGGCATTTGCCCTGTCACGCAGGGACGGGGTCACGGTCGCCATGTTTAAGGAAGATCACTGGTGTCCGGCAGCACCCCTTGCCTATGGAAATGTACCCCCGAACCAGCAGAGCGAGGGCTATGACTGCTTTCCCCATGGAAAATATGCTGGTATTGTCACGGCCCCGTTGAAAAACGCGAATTTTATACCCGATGTGGTTATCATCTGGTCCAACAACGCACAGTTGAGGGCACTGATCATGTCCATGGACAGAGCGGAAAGCTCCCAGATAAAGAGCCGTTTTCTTCCGCCTTCATGCTCTTATTCCGTGGTCAATCCCATACAGGACGGTAAATGCTGGGTTGTACTGCCTGATCCCGGTGAGTATGAAAGGGGAGTGGGTACGGAAGACGAGATGATGTTCTCTGTCCCGGCTGCCAGAATGGAGACCCTGATTGACGGGTTGAAGAAAGGTGAGAAGGGATATTTTGCCTATCGTCATCATCATCCCTATATTCGACCTGACTTTCCAAGGCCCGATTTATACAGACAATCTTTTAAATCCTGGGGTCTGGATGCCGATGATACACTTGACTGGCCGGAATATAAGTAGCGTGCAGCCGGACAATCCTATGGAACATGGATAAATGTGAAGATACAATATGGCTTGTAAGAGCAGGCGGGCAGCCCGACCGGGAGGAGTGGTCCGGCTGCCCATCACTCCATGAAAAGAGAAAGCAGATTCCCTCACATTTATACTCTGTCAGGGGAAGAGTTACATGGTTTTGGAGGAGGTCCAATGTTTTGTTTGACAACCCCTGAAAAGAAAAGTTCCTTAAATAATTTGATCATCGCAAAATTAGCTGATAGATTATCAATTCAAGGAGTCCGGTATTCAAGTGAACTACCTGATAATTAAAGCAAAATTCGGAACCGGTGTTAAACCAGGGTAATATGAAAATAAAATATAATTCGCCTGTTATTCTGACCTATACGATAATTTCCATTGCGATTTTAATCCTGTCCTTTTTAAAACCTGTTGCAGGATTATTTATCTCTCCGGCAAGCCTTTCCTTTCTTGATCCATTATTTTATTTCAGGCTTGTTTCCTATGCTTTAGGCCATGTAAGTTTTTCTCACCTGATAGCAAACCTGATGATTATCCTTCTCATCGGGCCTTTGCTTGAAGAAAAATACGGTTCAGTCAGGCTCTTTGAAATGTTTCTTGTTACTGTAGTGACAACCGCATTATTAAATGCCGCTATTTTTTCCAGCTCCCTGGTCGGAGGCAGCGGTTTAGCCTTCATGCTGATCCTGCTCGGTTCTATTTCCAATATCAAATCAAAAGAGATTCCCCTCACCTTTTGTATTATTACCGTACTTTTTATCGGAAATGAGGTGACGGCATCCATGAAAGTTGACCGTATTTCACAGTTCAGCCATTTTGCAGGCGGCTTTATTGGCGCTTTTTACGGCTTTTTACGCACGGGCCGGTGATCAGTTGTTAATGATCAGTTATCAGTGATCAATTACGGAAAACTGAGGCAGGTGAAAAGGTAAAAGGAAAACAGGGTACCATTCCTCAAAATATCCATCAGATATCTATGCTTTATAAATACTCCGGGCAGGTCCTTCCTAAACCGATCAGGTGTAGAAAACAGCAGGAAGTATGAAGAAAGTCTTATTATGTTGTGACGCGGAGTTTAAACCCGGATTTCCAGTTCCAGCAGCTGCCATTGGAATGGGAAAGAACAGACTCCTGTTCCCGTTTCATTATGCAAGTCAAAATCGTGAAATCCCGCCAACGGCGGGACAGCAAGGTTTTTCAAGCCGCAGTAGACGGCTACCGCAAAATCCGGGTTAACATATCAATGGACAGTGCCTTTGATATTTATGGCTTCCATTTTGATACAGCTCTGAAGAAAGCTATACTTTCATTCTCAGCCTTAACCTCACCCGGAGGGTAGTAACTTAACTTGACAACAACGGTGCCGGTTGCCGGATCAATATAGATATACTGCCCCTGAAGTCCTATTGCAAGATAGGCATCGGAACCTGTGAGCGTCCACCATTGATACTGGTACCCAAGATCAGAACCAGGATATATGGGTTCATTTCCCTTATCAGGGACTGTTGCTTCACTGACCCATGCCTTTGGGAGCAACTGCCTGCCTTCAGCCATTCCATCATGTAACATCATCAATCCTATACGTCCATAATCCCTGAGTACGGCATTGAAACCCATACCGTTTACAACCCTGCCCACTCCCGGTTTTCCATCGGCTATCCAGAAACCGTATGCCTGCATCCCTGCCCTCTTCCACCACCTCTCTGCCATGTATTCTTCAAGAGGTTTTCCCACGGCACGTTCAACAACCCATCCCAGTACACCTGTTTCCACTGTTGAATAGTTAAACTGTTTCCCCGGTGTATGAATACTTTTTAATGGAAACGCCGCAGATGTGAATCGAATCCGGTTTTCAACAATAGCGCCGTTATGAAGATCCGACATGGGGGTGGCCTTTTCAAAATCATATCTCTCATCCCAGTTGCAGCCTGACCTCATCATGAGGGCATGACGTATGGTAACACCGGCATAACCGCTTTCTTTGAGTTCAGGAATATATTTTACTATCAGGTCGTTTACCGAGGAAATAGCGCCATCTGCAATAGCCATGCCTGCCAGTATGGATGTAATGGATTTGGCCATGGACATTGAAAGAAAGCGGGTATTTTCATCGGTCTGGTTCAGATAGCGTTCAAACACTATTTTATCATCTCTGATAATCAGCAATGCATTGGTATATGTCCGCTCAGCAAACTCTGCTGCAGGAATAGTGTTTCCTTCGAATACATATGTGAAATTCAGCGGTGCGGATTTTTGAGGGATTTCCCATACCGGGCCGGCTTTTTGTACCTTCCTGGTCTCAAATATCTCATCTATGTTATGAAAGGTAAGTGTATTTATGTCGGCATCCAGGAAACGCTGCCTGACCTTAAGAACCGCCTCTGACGGTTGTGCTGTCAGGATGCCGGAAGGACTTGATAAAACTGCCAGAATGAAAAGGAAAGAAATAAACGATGATTTCCGTGGCATAAAATTTATCTCCTATCATCTTATATGATTATCGGTCATTAATGCCTAAATATCCTTTCAGGTCAAGTTCTTTTCTTTGTTGTACAAGGAATTTATAAAAACTTTTAACTCTGTTTTTCCCTTGCTTTTTAAACCGGTTAATCTTAAATCTACTCAAATCTCATTACTACAATTGAAAGGGGGGGTATTCATGCCATTTGCAATAAATCATTTAACACGTGTTATTTTTGGTGAGGGTGTTTCTGCTCAGACCGGAGAGAATCTCAAAGAATACGGGGTGAAAAAGGTGCTTTGTGTTTATGATAAAGGCCTTAAATCTGCCGGGATTGCAGATAAGATTATTAAAAAAATTAAAGAGAAGGATATCATCGTTATCGAGTTTGATGATGTCAAGCCTGATCCTCCTGTTCAAACTGTGGATGAGGCAGGGGAGCTTGCCAGAAAGGAAAATGTGGATGCAGTGCTTGGTATTGGCGGCGGAAGCAGTATGGATACGGCAAAGGCCGTTAATGTATTGCTCGGGAACCCGGGATCGATAAGGACATATCTTGACAGATCTGTCCCGCAAAAACCCGGGAAACTGGTGTTTGCAATACCGACAACAGCGGGTACGGGGAGTGAAGTAACAAGTATAGCAGTGGTTTCCAACAGGGAAGAGGGTTTAAAACAGGGGATAGCAAGTCCGAATACGACTGCAAAACTTGCGATCGTTGATCCTGAATTGACCATTGGCCTCCCGCCCGGTTTAACAGCGGCAGCAGGCATGGATGCCTTTTCTCATGCCGCTGAGGCTTATACAGGTTTTCTGACCAATCCCATGACCGATCTTCTGTCCATTAAGGCGATAGAATTAATAGCAAAATACCTTCCTGTCGCGGTTAAAGATGGATCAAACATCGAGGCGCGTTCAAATTTGAGTTTTGCGAGCACAATCGCCGGCATGTCATTCAACGAGGCCATGGTTCACCTGGGGCATGCCCTGGCGCATAGCATGGGCGCTATCCATCACATACCCCATGGTTTAGCCTGCGGACTTACTCTCCCGATGGCGCTGGAATACCTCTCTGATCAAATCCCTGAAAGATTACGCAATATAGGTAATGCCATGGGTCTCAAGTTGAAGAAAAATCTGACTAATGCAGCACTTGGCAAGGCTGTAGCCGATGCGATCAGGAATCTAAATAAAAAAACAGGTTTACCCGGATTTAATGAGCTGGGTTTTGGTGAAGATTCCCTGCCGAACCTGGTGCATGAGGCGACAAGAGATATCTGCTGGTCCTTGCTGCCTAAAAGGATAGATGAGAATGAAGCCCTGAGGTTGGTACAAAAAGAATATATGTTATAGGTCATTAAGGAGTAATAAAATGAAAAAATATAATCTCTTAATAGCAGCGTTATTACTCATGATGATCATACCTTTTTCTGTGGCGAATGCAGCCGATAAATATTCAAACACAATAAAGCTGTTTAAAGAATCGGGCGTTGTACATCAATTTTTTAATAAAAGTTATGGGTATGCCGTGTTTCCCACTATTGGCAAGGGCGGCTGGATAGTCGGTGGTTCATTTGGCAAAGGCCAGGTCTATAGAAACGGAGAGGTTACAGGAAGGGTTTCAGTAGTGGAGGGCTCGATCGGTTTTCAGCTTGGTGGAAAAGCCTTCAGCGAAATCATATTTTTTCAGGATAAACGTGCCTATGATGAATTTACCAGCGGGAGATTTGAGTTCGATGCCACAGCACAGGCTGTAGCAGTTACTGCCGGCGCTGAGGTCAAGGCCGGTACAACGGGCAGCAGTGCTGGAGCCAGTTCAGGGCCTCAAACAGGTGTACAGGCAAAAACCAAATATTATAAGGGCATGGCAACATTTGTACACAGCAAAGGGGGCCTGATGTACGAGGTCTCGGTAGGCGGCCAGAAATTTATATTTACTCCGGTA
Organism: uncultured Desulfatiglans sp.; assembly: GCA_964610475.1. Taxonomy (GTDB): domain Bacteria; phylum Desulfobacterota; class DSM-4660; order Desulfatiglandales; family HGW-15; genus JAAZBV01. The sequence continues at coordinate 9,599 of CAZSZQ010000077.1, read as the reverse complement.
AAAAGCCGTTAATTTAGAGGACAGCAGTCAGCGATCAGCGGTCAGCGAATCATATATTATCTTTTGTAGAGACAAGGCCCGCCAAAAGACCGGCGGGTAAACATGCCTTGTCTCTATGCCTGACCACTAACCTAATTTTTACTCTTTTCACCGGCACCCTCTTCAGGGCCTTTCTTCACCCCTATCTCCGCCCTGCAGTTCGGACAGAATTGCCACGATTGCTTTATTGGATACTGGCACTGAGGACAAAATGTGCCGGCCAGATCAAATCCGCAGTGGGGGCAGAAGGCCTTTGTCCAGTTCAGTTCTTTTTCACATTTTGGATAATGAAGTATGATCTTAAAAAAGATGCATTATTTGGATTAATCGAAAAGATTTTACTTTTTTATGTAACATTTTATCTGCTCTTTACGTATTATCATCAGGATATGCAAACAATAAAATATAAAAAATATGTCTCTCAATATAAAAATCTTATTTACAGTCAGGCGTTATACTCGACCGGGAATCGTGATGATGCCGCTGATATTACTCAGGAAGTATTCATTAAGTTATGGAACAGTATGGGTAACATAAAAACACAAACAGTAAAGTCATGGCTTATTACAGTGACAAGAAACTGTTGCATAGATATGAACCGTAAAAAGCATGAACAGTATTTCTCAGAATTAACCACAGGAGAAGAAGATATTATCGATCATATATCAGCAGGCCCGGAAACTGACCCTGAACATAATCTTTATAAACATGAATCGCAGCAAAGGATTATTTCTGCCATTGCCGGTTTGCCGGAAAAAATCCGTACTGCCATAATCCTGCGGTATATACATGATGAGGCATACGATAAAATAGCGAAAACCCTCGGGCTGCCCATAAACAGTGTCAAGGTTTACATGCATCGCGGGCATAAAATACTTGCGCAGAAGTTAAGAGAATCAACAGGCAACAAAAATGGAGCATCAAATGAACTGTAATGACTTTGAAAATCTGGTCATAGATTATCTTGAAAACACGTTACCTGCCCCGCTGCGCAGTCAGGTTGAATCGCATCTATCAGAATGTGAAAAATGCCGTAAACAGGCAGGGCAGGAAAAACTTTTAATGGAACAATTAATTAAAATACCGGTTGAACCGTGTCCTGATGAGATTATAGATCATGTAATTGAATCTATATCCTTGCCTCGATCCTCATTCAAGGAACGCATCCTCAAGTGGCTCGATCCAGGACATCCATGGCGCTATGGATTTGTTTCTGTTGCAGGTTCTATTGTTATTATTCTAATTGTTCTGTTTTATTATGTCCCCGGACAGCACAGGAAAGCAACACAAGATATTGCGTTTACCAGAGAGGAGATTCAGCAGGCCACAGCAGATGCCAGGCTCGCACTGGCCTATTTTTCTGTATATTCACGTAAAACAGAGAGGGCCTTTGAAAAAATAAACCTGACATATCCGGTTATCAAACCAATTGAGGACAGCCTTAAAAAGGCGATTGGCAGGATTCCATACATTTAAATTATATAATGGATTTGTTTAATCAGATTGGAGGAACTATGAAAAAAGCAATATTAATCGGTATATTATCTCTTCTTTTTATACCAATACTGCATGCCCAGGAAGCGGATGATTATAAAAACCATCCCGGTTATATCGATTTTGGATCCTTTGACAAATTTCAGGGTGCTGAAGAGACTGTCGAAGTGTTCATAAAAGGCCCTTTATTGAAATTCGTATCAAAGGCGGCCGAATATGAAGACCCTGAACTGGCATCACTTCTAAATAAACTTAAACTTATTAAGGTTAATGTTTTTTCCCTGGACAAGTTCGACATCAATGAAGCCCGCAACATCATGAAATCGGTTTCAGGAAAGATAGACCGCAGCAAATGGGACTTAATGGTTCGCACAAAAGAGGCCGGTGAACATGTTGAGGTCTACACCCAGTTCGGCCCGAACGATATTCTGACCGGGCTGGTTGTTATGGTAGTAGAGGAAAATAAGGAGGCGGTTTTTGTGAATATAGCCGGTGAAATGGACCCTGCAAAACTGGGTAAACTGAGCGACAAGTTCAATATACCCAGATTGAATTCTCTTGAACTGGAAGCAAAAACAAAAAAATAAGGGGAAGTGTCTTGGGAAAAAATACCTTTTACATAATATTGATGGGGTTACTTTTTAATTTAACCGGATGCAATACATCGGATGAATTCAACAATATAGAAAAATCTATCAGGGACCGGATATACCCGGCCAGACTGAATAATAATTTCAAATTCGGTATCGGTGCGCTGTCAACGACGATGATCGGGGGATTTACCCGCGATGAACATGAAGCAGATACCTACATGAAGGAAATAAAAGGAGTTCAGGTCGGAATGTATGAAGTAGACAATTCAAGAAAGAGTGCTGATTTTCATATCCCGGATAATATCGGAAAATGCCTTGTTGAAAAGGGATGGGAGCCTTTTGTTCATGTCCGCAAAAGGCATGGTGAGAATGTCTCGCTATTTTACCGGCAGGTTTCGGAAAATGAGGCAAGTATTTATACTATAGTACTTGAACATAATGAACTGGTAATAGTAGAAATAAATGGTAATCTCAATACTATTCTGGAAAAGGCGATCTGTGAGCATCGTCTGGCAGGAATAGAAAATATTTAATCCCCGGGCAGGTAAATAAGCCTTCGGACCTGCCCGATAAATAAATCAATCGTTTCTTCCTCTCCCTTGAGATACTATTCTTTTATGCTTTTAATTGTTGTCATAAATCAGGCGGCCTGATATATTTATTTAATAAATATATTGATTATTAAATGATTACGCGAAGGCCTGATCTTATATGAACAAAGCTATTAAACATATGGAGATTAAAACACTTCCTGCACTTCTTATACTCAACAATACATTCACAGGATTGTAGACATGGCGCACAAAAGACATATTGACCAGGATGGCAATTTGGTAACAGTTGTTTTTGGTGACGTGATTCTTGATGAGCTTAAGGATCTCCAGGATGAACTTGCAAATTATCAAAAAAATGGTGAATTATATGAACTGGTGATCCACAAGAAAGGTATCAGGATGAATATCAGCAGCCAGGACGCAAAAGCCTCTGCTGACAATGTCCAAAAAAATATGAGGAACTTGAAAAAGGCTGCAATAGCATTTGTATCAGATGAAGATTTTGTTTTTGGTCTTTGCCGCCAGTTACAGATCCGTTCAGAAAATGAATTTATCCAGATGTGTGTATTCAGGACCGAGGATACTGCCAGACAATGGCTGAATGAAATGAGATCACCAGTATAGATTAACCGATATAAAAAAATATAAACGGTATGCTTTTACAGATCAGGGATACAAATTCTACTATCAAATAAAACAAACATGATTTCAACTAAACCAGATAATGAAACAGATAAATATAATACTGACATCATCATTGCCGGGGCCGGATTAAGCGGGCTTTCAGCAGCACTCACTGCCCTTGAAAACGGGGTAAATACGATAGTTCTTGAAAAGATGGCTTTTGCGGGCGGTGCAGGTCTGTTTCCGGAGGGGTCATTAGGGATAGGGTCCCGTTACCAGATGAAAAAAGGGATCCATACAACAACCGGCATGGTCTTTTCCATGGTAATGGAGTTTCATCACTGGCGCTGTAATGCAGCGGTAATCAAAACCCTTTTAAATGAGTCAGGTAAAACAATTGACTGGTTAATGGATTACGGGATAAAAATAGAAGGTATCAGGACAATATTTCCACCGGAAAAAAGCCTTAATGTGTGGCATATATTTAAGGGAGGAGGCGCCCGTGTTGTTAAAATACTATTAAAAAAGATAAAAGAGAAAGGCGGCCGCATCCTCACAGAAACACCGGCAAAGGAGTTACTGTTTAATGACGATGGCCGGATAACCGGGCTTAAGGCTGTAGATACTGAAGGCAGGATAATAACCATTTATGCAAATGCGGTAATACTTGCAACAGGAGGTTTTTCAAGTAACAGGGCCATGCTTAAGAAATATGTGCCGGATGTAAGCACGCCTGGAATGGCAAGGCTTATGTACCGGGGTCCGGAACCTGATGGACGAACAGGTGATGGAATCAATCTTGCAATTAGTGCAAATGCTCAGCTTTCCGGTATGAATACCATTGCAGGTAACAGCCCCTACCTGGATAATGAACCCGCAATCAGACAATTCAGGGGACCTGATTACCTTAGACAGGCACGCTGCGCCCTGATCCAGCCATTTTTGTGGATCAATAAAAATGGTGATCGTTTTTACAACGAGTCATACGGAGCTGTTTTCAGTGATGTCTATAATGCAATGACATCAAATGGTGGACTCATGTGGTCTGTTTTTGATGAGAATATGAAAAAATATATGATAGAAAAGGGTCCGCTTATCCCGTTTAATGCCATAGTGATTCCCGGTGACAAAATGACTGCCCTTGATGAAGGGATTCAAAATGGCATTAATGAAGGTTTTGCATATAAGGCTGAAACGATCGGGGAGCTGGCAAAAAAAATTAAGGTAAAACCTGAGAAACTGAGTGCAACCATTTTAAAAGTCAATAACTATGCTGAGCATAAATATGACCCTGATTTTAACAGAAAACCTGAACACCTGATCAGATTTGATACTGAAAAAGGTCCATATTATGCACTCAAAGGACTCCGTGCATTTTTCCTGACCCTGGGAGGGGTAAAGGTAAATACAAAAATGCAGGCTCTCGATAATAATGATGAACCGATCCCCGGCCTGTATGTAACAGGGCAGGATATGGGAGGCCTTTACGACAGTACATACGACCTTTTGGCAGAGGGCTCAGCGAGCAGTTTTTCACTGAGTTCAGGCCGCATCGCAGTAAAATCGATAATAGAGAACTCTAAACCGGCCAGCTTGAAGCAATCATGAGCAACCTTCACAGAATCCAGTGGATAGATACCCAGATCAGGGCAAACAGGTTTCCCAACTGTTCCCGCATCGCCGAGGAATACTGTATCTCCAGACGTCAGGCATCCCGTGACATAGAATACCTGCGGGACTCCATGTGCGCACCCATAGAATATTCATCAAAAAGATATGGTTATTATTATACGGACACTGCCTTTGTGCTACCGGGTCTGATGGTCACTGAATCAGAGAAACAGGCACTCACATATCTAGCGGATCAGTACAGGGAGTCAAAAAGCAGCCTTGCCTCAAACCTGGCGGATCTCTTTTCCAGGCTGGCCGGGCAACAATCCAATAACGTGATGACCGGTTATGATGTCCATCGATTTCCTATTCACGAAAAAGAGATCGCACAATATAATATTTTGAAAAAGGCTATACATGACCTTAAAAAAGTTGAGATGGTGTATATTAATTATGGAAATAATAAGACCAGTCGTCTATTCTGCCCTTATAAGATATTCACGAAGAATAACAGCAATTATATAGTCGGCTATTGCGAATTGAGAGATGAAATCAGGATATTCCGGTTGAGCCGCATCCGTGAAATCAGGGTTACAGATGCGGATTTTCAAATAACACCCGGGTTTGATGATACACTATACGGCGAAGATCTCCGATTTGATTACAGAGATCAGTACCAGGCGGTTATTGCTTTTGAGAGCGAAATAGATACAAAAGAACCTGGCTTGTATCTGCTTCCTTCAGGGGACAATACCTACACAATACCCTTTACCTCCTCCAGCCACCTGATTTCATCCCTTATCCGCCTTGATGTAAACTTTAATATCTTGCATCCGGCCTGGCTTAAAACCCGTCTTGTGGACCGAATGAAAAAAATAATCAAAAAAAATCTGCCCTGAGACATTTTATGTCATACCGGGCGTGATAGGCTTCAGCCATAATAGCGGTTCAGATATCTAACTTTTTTCGGAAAATTGAGGCATAGGAAAAAGGTTTGAGGTATAAGGAGTAAGGTTTACGGTCCAGTACACCTTAAACCGTAGACCTTAGAACGGTTAATTTTTATCTGATGAAAAAAACGGGAGATATTTATGTCAAAAAAAATAATAGAAAATATGCAAATCGGCCATTCCTGGACAACCTACATAGGGAGTGTTCATGGTGTACTTAATAATGCCGGTTTTTGGAATGAAGGTGTTGAAAGGCTTATGGGGATGACCGGAATGGCATTTCACTTTATAGTCCACCATCAGGCCTGCCCAAGCTCAGTAACAGTATATGACTGGTTTAATGAGCATTTCAGGATGATGGACAGGATAGGTATAGTAAATGAAACCATATATGTTGAAAACGACGGCCGTCTTAACACCTTTAAGATGGCACAGGCAAGGGCCATCGACCGGATACGCGAATCCATTGACAGGGGTATAGGTGTTGTCGTTTGGGCGCCTACACCTATCCTTGAATTCGGCATTATCAGGGGATATGATGATGAAGACAAGGTTTTTCATGTAATGGACTGCCTTGGTAAAGAGCCTGACCCTATGCTTTACACTAATCTTGGCAAATCTGAAGTGCCTGTCCTGTTTATTCAACTGTTCTATGAAAGGGTGCCTGTTGATAATGAGAAGATATTCAGGGATTCGCTTGAGTATGGGGTTCATCAATGGGAGAAGGAATCACATATTAAAGGATATGCCTGCGGACGCAAGGGGTATGAATACCTTATTAATACACTGACAAAAAGAGACTATAATCCATTTGGTCTTGCATATCTTCTTGCTGTATACGCCGATTCGAAAAGTAATATTGCATCATATCTGGATTATGTAATATCTGAATCAAAAGACCTTAAAGGTCTGGATGAAGCCTTTGAAATCTCTAACAAGGTCAAGGGAAAATTTCAGAAGCTGAGCCAGCTCGCTCCTTTTAAAGGTCCGGGACAGGGAGAGGTAAAGGAAGAAAATGTAAAGCCTATGATTAAAGTGGTAAAGGAATGTCTTGAACTGGAAGATAAGGCAATAATGGTAATTAAAGAAAGTCTTGAAGGGTAAGATATTAACCGCGAAAAACACGAAATATACGAAAATGGAGATATTGATACAATGCGCCCCGAAACAACTATAGTAGAAGTCACTGAAGACAATATCTCTCAGCATCCACAGGCGATATGTTTTATTAATCCAAAACATCAATTTTACCCTAAAAAAATTGAATGGCTTAAAGGGCAGTTTAAAAATGGATTGAAGATCAAACTATTGTATCTAGAAGGTGAAAAGAGGCCGACAGGATTCATTGAATATGTACCGGGAGAATTCTGCTGGCGGTCAGTTAATGCAAAGGGACATATGTTTATACACTGTCTCTGGACAAATGGAAAAAAGTATCAGCATCAAGGATTAGGGACTCTTTTAATTAATGAAGTTGAAAAAGATGCAAAAGGTATGATTGGAGTTACGGCAGTGGTAAGTGACGAGTCATTCATGGCCAACAAAAAAATATTCATTAAAAACGGTTACGAGGTCGTAGCTGTCGCCGGAAAAGAACAACTAATCGTTAAGCAATTCAAGAAACGCCCTTTACCTGTAATAAACCCATTTGAAACTGAACGGAGTAAATTCAAAAAAGGACTGACAATAATCTATTCAAAACAATGCCCATGGGTTGCACGATTCATTGAGGAAGTAAAACCTATACTTGAAACAAAGCAAATGAATCCCAGAATAATAGAACTCAAAAGTCCTGCTGAGGCGCAAACAGCACCGTCACTCTATGGTGTATTCAATCTGATTTATAATGGTAAACTATTAGCGGATCGTTATATTTCAACTACACGCTTTCTGAACATTATAAAGAAGGAAACTAATAAGTGATGGAGATAAGATATTAGATTTTTAAATTTATTAGGATAATTAACATATCCGGCATTCTATATATCATTCAAAATTACATGAAAGCCGGATCTGATGATTTTATTGTTAGAAAGGAATAAAATGACTGATTTACATCTTGTAACATATTGTGGATTGTATTGTGGCCTCTGCTCCCTAAAATGCCGTATTCCTCAGAGAGCACAAGCATTGCATGATTCAATGCAAAAAGATGGATATGACCATTGGGGTCAAAATATTCCTGGATTTAAAGATTTTTGGGAATTTTTAAATGGACTTATTGATTCTGAATCAAAACGTAGCTGTCGTGAAGGGACATGTGGCGCCCCTTTTTGTACAATCAGAAAATGTGCTCGCAAAAAGAATATTGATATATGTATCGCATGTGAGGATTATCCATGTAATAGAATAGACGGCATTGCAAAAGGTTATCCGACTTTAATATCCGACGGAAAACGAATAAAAGATATAGGTATTGATGCCTGGATTGAGGAACAGGAAGAGCGAGCGAAGAGTGGTTTTGCATATGTAGACATTAGATGCTATCCATATGAAGTACCTGATATATAATATTTTTTCTAACAAACCTGCCTCAGGTGACAGCGTAAAAATCATGCCTCCCCTGAGCAGTATGTTATATACTTAAAGAAGGGACGCTTTATGAAATGCATATTCACTCAGAATAAATATTATTGGGCAATATTCACACTTGTTCTCGTAGCTTTCACTCAAACGCTCTACGGGCAAGAAATTAAATTGGCAGGCGATGAAATCCTGTATTCGAAAGAAAGCTACACGTATAAAATTGTTGATAATCACAAGATTCAAGCAGATGTATATCGGTGCCCAGGAGAAGAATTAAGGCCAGGTATTATTTGGTTACATGGCGGCGCGCTTATATTTGGTACTCGAGGAATGTTACCTTCCGACCAGATGAAATTGTACTTGAAAGCGGGTTACAACGTAATTTCGATTGATTATCGTCTGGCACCTGAAACAAAGCTTGCAGAAATTATCGAAGATCTGAAGGATGCATATGCTTGGGTGCGTTCCAATGGACCTACGCTATATAATATCGATGCAGACAGAATTGCAATTATGGGCCATTCTGCTGGTGGGTATCTTACTTTGATGGCTGGTTGTTGTCTGAAACCCTCTCCGAAGGCTTTAGTCTCTTTTTACGGCTACGGAGACATCACTGGATCCTGGTATTCTCAACCGGATTCTTTCTATAACAAGAATCCTACTATTTCACGAGATCAGGCTCTTGAGTTTATTGGTAACACAGTTATTTCCAGTTCGCCTCCGGGATCACAATGGCCCAATGGTCGTGTTAAATTCTATCTGTATTGTCGCCAGCAAGGACTTTGGCCAAAAGAGGTAGGCGGGCATGATCCGTTGAAAGAACAAGAATGGTTTTCTAACTACGAGCCGCTCCGTAATGTAACCTCGGAATATCCACCAACCATTTTACTCCACGGTGAGAAGGATACAGATGTTCCCTTCGAGCAATCTGTCCTTATGGCCGAAGCCCTGAAACAATATAATATTCCTCACGAATTAATCAGAAATGCAGAATGGGGACATATGTTCGATTCAACTCGAATGGAGGATCGAGCAGTTCAGGGGGCTTTTAAAGAGGTACTACTATTCCTCGAAAATCACGTTAAGAAATAACTGCGGAGTAACAAAGGTTCCAACACCGACAAGGCGTTCCGCCTTGTCGGTTAAACAATACGTTCGGCATATATGAGGAGGTAATATGATTGGGTACTGTGGTATTGACTGTGTAC
>CAZSZQ010000076.1:0-15007 GCA_964610475.1 uncultured Desulfatiglans sp. | reverse complement strand
CATCCTTTACGATTGCAAGGTTGACAGCCATTGATGCCCCTGCGCCTATTGCCTGAAGGATTCTCGCTGTAATCAACTGGTATACATTCCGACTCAGCATACAGAAAATGCTGGATATGACAAACAGGGGAACACCAATCAGGAGCATCCTCTTGCGCCCGTATTTATCCGACAACGGGCCCCATATAAATGAACTTGTACTCACAAAGATAAAGAATATGCTGATTGACAGGTTTACCCACCACACAGAGCAGTTGAGCTGTTCACTCATCGTGGGCAAGGCAGGTAGATACAGGTCTGTTGATAATGGCGGGAAAGAGGCGATCAACGCCACAAACACCATTATCATAAAACCTGACAGCTGTTTTGGGTTATCCTGTGTCAGTTGAATGATTTCTGTACCTGTTGTAGTAACATCATTTTTATTCATAAAATCTATGTTTCACTGAGAGCTTCAACATAAAGCTTGCAGTCCTTTCTTGGCAAAAATTATTTCCATCCTGGGAAACCCGCTTTCCGGGTAGATATCATTTCACACAATGTAATTAGTGTGAGATCTTATTCTGAGTTATTTCCACGATATTTGCGTCATTCCTGCGAAGGCGGGAATCTATATGTTTTACAATGACTTTCTGGATGCCCGCCGAAGTTTATCCCGCATTTGTTGCGGTGTGGGTATGACTAAATATAATGACGACCACAATTAATTCCAGTTTCAAATTATAAAAGAGAAGATAACAAATGAGTGGTAATGTCAAATGTTTTTATTATGTCGCACATACAGGGATAAAGATGGAAACGTTTTCTGAATTACTGTGCTGGTTTAGCAGGGTTAGGATTAATGTCCAATGTTCTTGTCTTAAGGAATGCGCCACGTAAAAATTTTTCCTGCCCTGGAGGGAGGGAGTATAAGTATTTGATCATTTTCTACAACATAACCCCGTAAAAAGAATGAATATAAAAGGCTTAATGGATTCTGGACTAATCACGAAACTAATATTTCAGAAAATGATATAAAGGCAATAAGAAAAGAGAAGTGGTCTGATTTCCCAAGAGGAGATTTTTAGTGAGTCGTGTTTTATCAGATACCCATGCTATTATCTGGTTTCCCGCCAAGTCCGATCAAGTTATAGATAGGGCATTTGATGCACTTGAAGCTGCAATACGGAGTGATGAAAGAATTTTCATCTCAGTAATTAAGATTTTTTTCCTTTTAATCGCCGGTTTATTATGCTGCAACCTGTTTTATACCTGGGTGAATAGATGTTTAGTGTGCTTCGTTCATGATATTACATATAAATTATATCCTCATGGGGCTTCTTGTAAAAATTCAGAATTGCCATTTAATGCCTTATCTTTTTTTATTTCAATTATACCGGGCGCCGGTAGAGCAATAAACAAATATTTCATAGAAAAAGTCATTTGAAGCCTATTCTGAAAGCACATTATGTTATTCAAGCCCATGCCAAGATTCTATTGTAAAACCCTGATTGAAATAATCATCACCATCTGGATAATTTTATATTCACCATCCGCTTTTACGGATGCCCTATATTAATGTGCACTTACTCGCTATAAATTTTAGATATATGGAAAATATTTCAGTTGAATTTTTCTTAGTGTTTTAAACAGCGGCCCTGGTAAAAAGGTGATAAATAAAAGCAAGCAGGCCTTATAATTATAGCCATAAAAACCAAGCGAAGTAATACAAAGTCTTCTAGATTCTTTTCTGTCGCCATGGAGGCAAAGCTTGCCGGCCAGATGGAAAAAAAAACGGGATACGGTTTTTTTCTCCTGTTTCGACAATTTATTTTTATCAAACAACGTTTTTTTATTGGGTGTTGATTCTTTTTGGGTGGGTATTTTCGCCCGTTTTATCCCCCCCATCAATTGATCGACAAGGAAGTTGTGGTTTTGAATATACATCTGTCCTGATTTATCTATATAATCATATAATCGGTTTTCTTTCAAATGATTGTATAGTTTACTGTATGGAACGCCAATAAAAATATTGAAGCCTTTATTCGCAGGTTGAATCTGCTCAGAAAATTTTAAAGTGTCCAGCAATTCCTGTTCGGATTCATTGGGTAATCCTACGACAAAGCTGGCGTAGGTCTTAATATCTAATCTATTGCATGTATCAAAAATATTTTTTATCTGCTCTAACCTGGTACCTTTTGAAAGAAAATCAAGAATTCGCTGACTGCCGCTTTCAACACCAAAAAACACGCCTCTGCATCCTGCCCGGTTCATCAGGACCAGAAGATCATTGTCAACATTATCCACTCTGGTTTCGCAGGCCCAGGATATATTGATATCTCTTTTAATCAGCAATTCGCAAAAGTCATTCACTCGTTTCTTGTTGCATGCGAAATTATCTTCCCTGAAATAAATACCCCGGGCGCCATGGTCAATCATCAAAGACTGAATATCATCGACGATTCGTTCCGCGCTGAACGTTCGATTCATTTGCCCCCAGATGGAGGCATTTGAACAGAACGTGCATGTGAATGGGCAACCCCTTGAAGTATTAAGATTAAAAGCCGGCTTTTCAGGAAAAAAATCGCAGGAAAAATCATAAGGAAGCCGGGTGAAATAATTCCAGGCAATAGGTGGAACCCCGTCCAGATCCTTTATAAACTCTTTTTTGATGATTTTATCATGACTCCCGTTTACAATTTCCAAAATTGCGGTTTCGCCTTCGCCTTGAACAATATGGTCTACAAAATCGGGGATATCTTCCGGTCGAACCGTTGGGTGTGGGCCGCCCACAATTATCTTACCGGTCCACTGCCCTTTCTCTCTCATATCTTCTATTTCAAACAGGAGCCTGCGTCCTTCAATAAAAAACATGGTATTCAAATAAAGTCCGACAAAATCGATATCTTTATCTTTTAAAATATTTTTATCAAAAGCCTTATTAAGCTCATTATCGACAAAATAGACGATATGGCCATCTTTGATGAGAACAGAAATGAGAAACCCTATTCCCAGTGGCGGCATTTTCTCTGAAGCTACCCATGGCGTATTTTTTGGAACCGGCGGCATCATTAAAAGAATATTCATCACGGTCTCCTGGATCGAAAAAATTTATAACATAAAATAACAGGATCAGCCCATTCATTATTGACAGATAAGGGCAGACCCTATTGCCCCCTTTTTTACATTAATGGGAGTTGCCTTTTTCCACTTTCTTTTAAAATCATAATTTTTATCTGGGCTGTTTCCGGGTGCTGCTTTTTTGATAAATAAAGATTTCTTTTTTCTTCTCTTTTGTTTCAAACATAAGGTCACTGCTATTCACAATATATTCTTTCATCTCAGGCTCAACAACCAAACTTGTGTTAAAGGCCCATGGTGAGAAAAGTATAAATAGCGGTTGGTCCGTGTTTTCGAAAACACTCTTTAAATCGTTTATATCATCTATAATTCCGATCCCCTGGCTTGGCGAATTTGCGTACCCCAGGTTTTTATTTGAATTCATATAATAATCCGGCATTCTACCAAAATAATATATATAATGCATATATTCTGTTGTTATCACCTTCCCTTTATTTACTTTATTTACTACATATTCAGGAATTCCTTTCCAGTGCTCATATCGTGAATTTCTATAAAGATTTTTTGCCTGTGTGATCCATGGATATCCGAATACATTAAATGCCATAACCGACACCAAAATAACAGCAATTCTGAAAGCCTGATTCATATCTTTGGTCTTTTCATCCAACTCTTTAACAACCAGTTTAATAATCAGATTGATCAAATAAAGTGATCCTAAAACGAAAAACGGAAAGATATAAAATATATATCTTTGATTTTGACGGGTAAATATCTCCATATGCATTAGGAGAAGAGGCAAAAAAGATACAGATATAAATAAGCCTTTCTTCCCGATATCTTTTATCAGAAAAATAATGCTCAAAGGATATATAAAAAAAAGTGAAGGGTAATTAAGTGATAGAAACCTGAAATAGTATCTGAAGTTTGATGAACCTGGCAAATCTCCCATATCAGTTGTAGATGCCACCTTAATCAGGCTTTTTATTATATCGCCTTTTAAAATTATAAAACATAATAAAAAAAGAAACATTGCCATCAGGCACACAAAATATTTTGAGCTTATACCTTTGGTGATCCCTTCAGTTATCACCCGATAAAAAAACATACTCATTAAATAAATAAAAATTACAAGCGCAAAAGTATAGGTTAATTTATGAATGAGTATGGAGAAATAAAATAAAAAGATCGATAAAACTAAATAAAATATATTAATTTGATAGTATGATTCAATTTTTTTAAAGGTTCTTAATCTGTTACCATTATTTTCTAAACCAATATAGAAAAAAAAGCTCATAAGAAAATATGTCAGCTGGAATAGAGAATACATCCGGCATTCTCTTGCCAATTCTATTTCAAATGACGAGAGAGACATTACAATGACAAAAAGTAATGCAACTCCCTTTCCAATAAATTTTCGAACTATAAAAAATCCGGTTATTATGAACAGCAAATTTAATATTACCGAAGGCATTCTTGCTGCAATTTCATTGACACCGAATAATTTAAAAAATGCAATGACCATATAGGTAAAAGGAATTGCTTTATGATACTCACCTTGAATTGGAATTATAAGGCGTCCATCACTTATATAAGCTTTTGCTGCTAAAACATGGTACAATTCATCATTCCAAAATCCAAACTTTCCTAAATATAAAATTCTTATTGTTACAGCTAATAAAAGTGTCAACCCCAAAAGGATATAATATGTTCTTTCTTTTCCCATAAAATTACCGGACATTGAGTAGTTATTTATCCGATGCGCCCTTTGAATACCCGTTTGAAAATCACATTTCATAAAAAAAATTAAACTTATTAAAATAACTTAAATATAAATGTTTTTGTCAATATTTTACAAGATCCAGCGATGAGCAAACTTCCAGTAGGAATTAACAAGGCGCGAAAGCGTTTTCACTAAAAATTTTGCAGTCCCCGATTGAATAAAACCTCTGGACAAGGGGATTTCTCCTCCCTCTAGAATGTCCCCATCCATAAAAACACGAACACTCTTTACTTGCCGCCGTCTCTTTAGGATGTCGGCAAAATGCGCCAACTGCCAGATCCACGCGCGAAACCACTGCTGGACCCATCCTAACCGAATCGACAAAGCAAGGCAGGCCAATTCGTATATTGCCAGCGCCGGAAAGAGCACGGCAATTGTCCTCAGTCTATAGTGAATTAAGATTGTCAACCATCGATGCCGCATGGTTAAATAAGCTCTGCGAACCGGATATTCTCCTTTACCCCGAAAAGATAGACCTGGTGTCCCATCTCGCATATCATGGTAAACAATCGCCCTGCTGTCACAATAAATTCTGTGCCCGAGGGATCGAAACCGATAACTGAATTCAAGATCTTCAAAGTAAAAGAAATATGCTTCATCGAAACCGCCTGCAGCCAGAACCTTTTTTCGTTCCATCAGCATGCAGGCGCCTATGCAAGCGTTAACCGGGGTTATCTCATCTTTTAATGTTGAAACCGGCTGATATGCATGACGCAGCATTAACGTTCCGATAAAATGAACAGCTGCGCCGTCACACTGCACTTTCTCACAGTCCGGTAAAATGATTATACGCGGGCACACGATTGTCGCCTGAAAAGTTTTATGTGCATGCAACATTTTGCCTATGCAATCATCAGCGACATATACATCATTATCAATCAGCAATACCATGTCTGTTTCAGATCGTTTAAGCCCAATGTTTCTGGCCGCAGGCAAACCTCGGTTAATACCGAGTTCAATTATTTCCACAAACGGATAAAGCAGACGTATCTCTTCGATGCTTCCATCCGTTGATCCGTTATCGACAACAATTATTTTTAAAAGAGGCAGTTCCTGTTTGGTTAGCGCCTGAATGCATTTAATGATTCGATCGCCCCCGTTAAAATTGACTATTACTGCGCTGACAGAAGCAGAGTTTTGACCCTTATTGCCGGTTGAACCAATTTTTTTTTCCAACGTAGGTATTTCGACCACTCTTTATTTCCCCAAGAAAAAGCGTGATACTTTTTTGAAACTTTCACTCATTCCAGATTCCTGCATGCGCTGAAAACCAGTTTTTGTAAATAAATGTTTGGCTCTCCCTATGAAATTCTTACGGTCAACAAATTTCTCTATTTTGGAAACGATTTCCCTGAATCGGCCCGGCTGTATTTCATGTGAAAAGCAATTCTGAGGACTCTGGTGGCCATATCGATAAGCTTCATAATGTTCATCAATCAAACCTACACTTTGGCACATTTTGAAAACTTCAGTACCTGGATATGGAGTAAATATGCTAAAATGAATTCGATCACAATAGGTTTTCTTTATGGCATTGAAAGTATCATTTAGCGTTTTTTCCGTTTCACCCGGGAAACCAGCCATATATAAAGCCACAACCTCAATATCATATTTTTTAATCATTTCACAAGCGGTCAAGGCTTCTTCAATTGTAATATTCTTCCGCATCTGCCGAAGTATTTCATTATTGCCTGATTCGATTCCAATCTCGATTGAATGACATCCGGCGTTTTTCATCATCGATACAGTTTCTTCATCCACGAGATTGACGTGAGTCTCGCAACTCCACAAGGTCCCACTGCAATGTTTTGAAAGGGCATCGCACAATCTGTTAAGATAACCGCGAGTTACACCGAAGGTATCATCCGAAAAATGTATTAGTCTAACGCCTTTTCGGCCAAGGGCCTTAATCTCTTCTACCACATTTTCAGGCGAGCGAAACCTGGCTTTATTACCCCATATTTCCCGCGAACCGCAATAATAGCAATTGTACGGACAGCCTCTTGTCGCAAAGATATATTTGAAGGCTGAAACCGGATACCGGTCATAATCTATTAGCGTCGATTCAGCGCTCTGGTGGGGAAATGAGAGGCAATTAAGATCAGATATGGCATTCCTTGGGCCGTTGTCCAATAAAACGCCGTTACTGCGATAGACAATCCCCGGAATTTCATCAAATCGCATACCCGATTCCATAGCACGGAGTATATCCACAATCGTTTCCTCTCCTTCTCCCTTTACTGCGATATCAATAGCAGGGTTACACAACACCTCTTTTCCGACGGATGATGGATGCGGTCCGCCGACAACAACCATGATGTCAGGATCTATATGCTTAACGATCTCCGCTACCTTACAGGCTGACTCAAAGTTTTGTGATTTTGATGAGATTCCAACTACATGCGGTCGATACTTCAAAATGGCGGCCCGGACTTCATTCCATACATGATTGTTCATATTATTAAGATTTTTAAGATAGTTATAAAAACCTTCTTTCGAAAGATAAGAAACCTTCATGTATTCGGACAGTCCTGCAAAATCCCCGTTATATATTTGCACATTCCAGCTAGTGTTTGATAAAATAGAACCCGCCAGGTAGCCAAGTCCTAAAGGAAACCGATCCAGTGAATAGGTTTCCTTAAACAGGCGATGGAACGGAGGCTCGATGAGTAATATCCTGGATGAATAAATACCAGCAGATGGGTGTGTTGCATGTTCAATCATCAAAAGAGATACTCCTTTTATCCGATTCAATTGTTCGCTTACTGGCGCCAAAGAAAAGCTCTCTTGATTCCATCACGCCGCCAATCAAACCAAACAACAAATTGATTGCAAAAATAATGAGCGATAGCGCCAGTGCGCTGCTTTCATTTATGCCATAATTCGGTAAAATCAGAACAAGTGCGCCTTCCCGCAGGCCCAAGCCGGATATGCTTATTGGAATCAAATGAATTATATAAACGATCGAAACGATCCATATCAGTGAAATAATGGGAATACATTGATGAATACTTTTTGCGACAAAAAAAAACGTAAAAATACTGAAAATTATGATTCCAACAGGAACAGTGAAAAGTTTTATTGCTTGTTTTCCGGCAAGGTGTTTAAAATGGAATACACACAGAAAAAATTCACGAAATCCTTCTCTCAGCTTGTCTGGTATCCATACCGGCATGTGTTTTATATAATATTCCATCTTATCGGTTATTCTATTATTGAACAGACCGATGTAACATACCCCCATGGCACCAATGATAAAGATACCTATCCAGAAAAATCTTTGAAGGCCGAACGGATTCTCTATCAATACCGCGCAAGTCCCGATGATTAACATTAAAAATGTATTAATGAATCGTATGAAAAGTATCGCGGAGAAAGTCTCCGCCCGCTTACCGGTGTGCTTATATAATTTGTACCATCTTACGCCTGCTCCTACAACCATACTGGGAAGAAATAATCCATAAAATTGACAGATCAAATTAATTTCAAATGTTTTTCTTATATTTATTGGCGTTTTTTGGTGCCGGATACCGACGGATAATTGCCATGCCTGAAGTATTCTAACGCCTAAAGCAAAGATCAGGCCGGCGAACAGAAATCGGCTGTCCGTATTCGAAATGGCAATCAGAACATTGCTGAATTCAATTTTATAGAAGAAATAGCCCAGGATTCCAAACCCGAAAGCATATCTTCCAATAAGAATCAACCATTTTCTGGAGTTCATCACTGCGTGCACATCCCTGACTTTCCATGAAGATACATTGTCAAATATATTTTCCAATTTACGCTTTTTTCAATACAAAACCAAAAGTTTCCGAAAGCTGGGGGAACAACACACATGTTATAAAGTTTATGGACACCAGACCCAGTGTCATCATGCCTCTTATTACCCCTTTTTGCAGATACTGTTCTTTAGGCCGATGATACAGGTACATTTCATCAATAAATACATCTTCAACAACCTTAAGCCCGTATCGACCAGCGAGCTGATCCAGAACCTGCCTGGTAAACCAGCAAGTATGTTCCAGATTTGTTTTGCTTTTCCCACGCGCCAACATTTCGAGTATTCTCACCAAACCTAATGGGTTTGGCGTACTCACAAGAAATGATCCTTCAGGCAACAGATGTTCATTGACTTTATCGAGAAATAAACCGCAATTTGAAACATGCTCGATAACATCGGCAGACACCACTAATTCAAATCGATCATCCAGCGTCATTGTTTCAACATGGGCAGATACGGAAGCATATCCCGATGCGTTCAAGCTGGAAACAACATCTTTTGAATGATAAATTCCAAGTATTGATTTTGCGCGGCTATGAAGAATTTTATGTAAGGCCACCGATTTTCGAATATTCCCTGGATCATTATCAACGCACCCCAAATACAATATTTTTTTCCCTTTAATATATTGATCGATCCACTCGCTCTTTCTTCTGTATCGTACCAATGCGCCTCCGATTCGTTTAATATGATCATATAACAGACTATCGCAAAATTTGAGAATACAGGATCTCCAGCTTTTTACATAACGAAATCCAATCATACTTCCCATGGATAGTCTGCTTCGCATTTTTCCCCAGAGACTCCTTCAAGTCCCTGTTTTTTAATATCTTAACAATAGCATCTGCCATGGCTTCTGTATTACCGTTTTCTACAACAAGACCGTCATATTTGTCGGTTATTAGTTTTCCGGATCCTTCAAAACAAACAATGGCTTTTTGAGCAGCCATGTAATTTGACAATTTTTGAGGCATCCCGGAACACTCTACTCTTGGGCTTACCACAACATCTGCAGCCGCCAAATAAGCTGGTATTTCATCAAATGTTTTTTCAACGGCTATTTTAACCTTATCATTGATCCCCTTTTCCACGCATATATCATAAATCTTTTTTTCATCGGAGCTTATAACGAAAAACAGGACAACATTGTTATATATATTAAACACTCTCCTCATCGCCTCGATGAGATAATCCACCCTTTGAAAAGGTGCAACCGACCCTGTGTACATTACAATTTGCCTGCCATGCAGATTGTATTTATCCCTAATTTCGAAGGGATTTTTAATGCTGAAACTATTCAAGTTTACACCTGTTGGAACGATATCAATCTTATCAGGAGAAAGTCCTTGCTGGATCAGATAATTTTTTATTGTGTTCGATACGGCGATCACATGATCGGACCAGTAAGGAACCTTTCTATCAATAAAATTAATCAGGTATTTATTTTGTGGAAATTTATAGGAATGCAACTCGCTGCTCAGGGTCGTATGTGCGTCATAAATGACCTTTATACCGGTCAATTTTCGAACCGCATAACCTATTAACGCTCCTTCAAAATGATGTGCATGAATCAATTTGATGTTATGTGCTTTTATCACTTTAAGGAGTTTTATAAAAAGGAGCGGATCGAGCACTATAAGCTTCGTGAAAGTCGGCCCTGGATCCAAATATTGGTAAGGCATTTTCATAGTCCTGTGAATATGAAAATCATTCATCTCTTTTTCAATTCCAAAGTGGTATGTTACGATATGAATATCATGGCCCAGCTCGGATAATGCTTCAGCCATACCTAGAATTCTGCTCGGTGTTCCACGGTTCGCAGGGAAAGGGCAGGCAGCTACCATAGCAATATTCATCTTCTTCACAAAATTTTCCTCCGCCGTTACAAATCACTTCTATGGTTTTTCTAATTCAAGTCTTTAAAAAACTTTATATGATTCAAAAAATCGTTTTCAGTTTGCAAAATTTAATTTGTCTCTTATTCTCTGCTTCACATAAAATATTTTCTTGTATACTTCACGCCCGACCTTGGCCAGAATTGAATAATTTTTATTATATCGGGAAATGGCAACAAGTTGTCCGTTGAATTTTTCCTTAAATCTTCCACTTCCTTCAATGGTTCTGTAACTATCACCGAGACTGAATTCTTTAATCCCAAGTTCTGCCGACAGAGACATCACCTTCCAAATAAGCAATTCATTCGGATACATTCTTTGATAATTTTTATATGAAGCGGTGCTCAACGAGCAGACATAGCGTTCATCGTGGGGAAAAAGTCCTGAAGCAATAACCTCATCCCCGAGTTTTACTTGCAGTGCAAACAATAGTTTTTCGGGCTTTAATCTTCTGAACAGGCATAAAAGCATATCGATTGTAAATCCAGGAATTCGACCTTGCTGGCGGTAAACATCTACAAGCTGTTTGTAATGCTCCTCGACGAATTTAATGCTGTCACAATCTTCCACGACAAGACCGTTGTTTTTCCCTTTCCTTATTCGGTTTCTGCATTTGCTTTTCAAATCTTTCCACATCATTTCACTGTCGGCTAAAATTGGAATGACATATGTTTTCCACTCAAAACAGTTATATCCCTTCGTTTTCATTAGCTCCGTTGTAAATTTCGGATTTCCCATTTCGATATGGTGTATTTTTAATTTTTTGCATAGACGATCCAGGGCATCCAAAAATTTCTCCATATCAATGTTATCATTACATATGGGGCCCATAAATTCTGTTTCCCATTTGGACAAAGGACTGCCAAGAATTCTTAGAAAGCCTTTTTTTAGAAGAAGTCCGGTAAAATATCCCGCAACCTTCCCATCATCTATGATTTTATATCTTAAAATCTTCCCGCCCTGGGTCTCTTCTAAAAAATTCAACCAGCATGAACGATGAAAAACAAAATGACAGTCAAATTCATTTATGGCCTCGTCCCAAACCTCATGGTTCATTTCGTTGATGCTTATACTTACAAGCTCCATTTCGTTAGATCTCCAATTACTGCTTCAAAACATCTTACACCAGTACACACCTGTTCCCGTTTGTTAAAATTGGAAAAAAGTTAAAAAATGAATCCGGACTACCTGCACACAATAATTATCTTAACAATAATTATTTGATAAATATCGGTTCTTTTAGTGAAAAGCTTGATTAATAAATTAAAATACTCATTTATTAAAATAATTTTCAAGGATCAAATCTCCGCAATAGCCTGCTAAAAAGAATAAAAAGATTTGATCGGGCAATCCAAACTTAAAATAGAAACCTCACATTACCAGTTCGACAACATTAGGCACAATCCAATGAATATTCAATATTCCGATAAAGTCTCAATATATTGAGACTTTTAGTTTTTATAATATGTATCTTTAACCGCTTTATTTAGCATTATCATGCACTTATTATTCAGGCATATTAAATGCAATAATGAATATGTTTTTCTTATTTTAAGTTTTAAATGATGCAGCATTATTGCATCGTTGGTTAATATGGATGTGCGGGATCACATACTGCTGTTAATTTTACAGGGATGTAAGAAACGGGCTGAAATAGAAATAAAGGAGGTGATGACACATATAGGGACTTAAGATTTTCCAATATACCGTATTTTAACGAAGAGGTTTCATTCCGAAGTACATTGGATTCATAGGGTTTTATATAATAAACTTCTCCGTGTCCTTCATGCTCTCTGTGGTGAATGGTATTTTGAGTTTTCCGTGTCCCCTGGATTGGCAATAATCAGACCGGTGTGATTCCAGAGTGAGTGTAGAACAACAAGAAAAACACTTTTAAGAGGAGGGATAGTATGTCAAAACAGGTTTTTAATAATCAACAATCTAATAAATGGAAAATCACGATAAAATCATTGCTGATCAGCATGATCCTGTCGCTGATTTTCACATCAGTTTCCTTTGCTGATGGCGGCGGCAGATATAAAGGTGCTGATGCCTGGTCATTTGGCGTTCATGGTGACACACAGTGGATGCCTGATGATCTGACGGATAACCCTAATTATGTAGCTGTTGCTATGATCGAGAGGCTGAATGAGGAGTTAATAGCAAAAGACGTTAAGTTCGTTATCCAGCCAGGAGATTTGACAGACAGAGGAACTGCAGCCGGCTTGTATACCAGAGCAGAAGCAGCTGAAGAGCTTTATGATGAAGGTATAGGTTTTTTCCCTTTACGCGGTAATCATGAAGCATCAGAATCTATTTATTATCCTGATAGCAGTGAAACTCCTACCAAATTTTCTACTACCATGAACTATGCAGATTATATTTTAGATTTTCCCCAGGTCCTGGGCAATTTTGAAGCAGATAGTATAAACCAGAAAAATTTTGGCGCCTACAATTTCAGCAGCCCCAGTTGTGACATACCGAGCCTGAAAAGACTTGATGGATGGAGCTACTCCTTTGATTACGGAAAAGCAGGCAGCAATGCAAGATTTGTCTTCGTTGACGTTGAAAATACTGGTTACACATATTTCAAACCAAGTACACATGAAGTATATGGGCCCATGTACCTCTATATAATCTGGAATGATCTTTATAACTGGTTTTTTACAAAGCCGTTGTATAATCCGGATGGAACCTTGTACAAAGGCGTATATGATGAAGCTGGGATTTTGATACAACAAATGTATGATATAGATGGAAACCCGCTCAATTCTATATATGATAAACAAAGGACATTGAAGGCATCAAGATATGTAACTAATATTATACCATGGCTTTTTAATAAAGATGGAAGTTTTAATGCTCAATATTACGACGTAAAAGGGAATCTAATAGATCAAGTTTATACTAGCACTGGTTCTTCATTTGTTCCAACATGGGATGATGAAATAGCTAACTGGAAATCGGAATATATATATGGCATCGATGGAAAAGAGATCCCTGCATTATACGATGAAGCCAGACAGATGATTAGTAAGGTATATGATAATAGCGCTAACGAACTTACATTTTATGATTCAGCAGACCCTGAAACCAGAAAACAACTGACAATAGCAGACCTGGAATTTTGGTTTCACCTGGTTAGCGGTGCAATAACCAATGCAGATTTCTGGAGTTATAATGCAACATATCCTGTTACAGATTGGACTACTCCTTCTACCCCTTCATGGACTGCTAGCGGGGCTGCATACCCTGGTGACCAGCAGACATGGATCACTAACCAGTTAAACAAGGATACCCGTGGCACAACACAGGCATTTGTGTTCTCTCACAGGCCATTAATAAACGAGAATCATGTTGACTCACTATTTGGCTCCGGGCCTAATTCAAAATCTGGCACCCAGTTAGCTTTCTATAGCAGCCTGGCAGATAATGATGTGAAATTTATGATTTCCGCTCATGATCACCTATATAACCGTGCCCTTATTAATAGCATTACCGGTGGAAAACAAGTTCAACAGATTATTACCCAGGGGGCAAGTACAAAGTTCTATCTTCCAAGTAAACTGAGTGCATTCGGAACTGCTAGCGGTGCTTTAATCAAAAACCGGGAAATACAAATTTCTCAGGAAGTGAAAAACTTCGGATATTATATCTACACTGTGGACGGTCCCCGTGTAACAGCTGAATATTATTCTGATGATGATGGTAAGTCTGGTGTTGATGGTGGTTATTTCACAGATGGCGCTGGTTACCCAGATGGTACCGGTTCTCTTGAACTCCCGGAATTAAACTTTGTTAAAAAGGAAGAATGGGGTTATAGCCTTAATGGAAATCAGACTTTAGTTGCTCAGGGTGGTTCCTATGTGGGAATCGGAGGCACCTTCAATGGTACAACCGCATCGATACTTGCTGGTTCAAACAATAGCGATAGCAAGGATTTAACACCTTTTGAGAGTGATAAAACCGGCGGCCCACGCGCGCTTAATAAGGTGGTAAACACAGGTTGGGTAGATCGTCCAAATTACAAAGCACTGCCTGTTGTGATAACATTCTGGGATATTTTAAAATTATTCCAGGCGGTTATGATAAATGCACATAATAAGGTGCAGAGCGATGTTATGTCTATTTGGGGAATGGGTGAACTTGGTGCAGAAGAGACTGATACCTATGTGCTCTCTATGACATATGATACTACCTCAATGTATTATGGTATTAGCAATATGATGATGATCAAAAATGGTAAAGCCGGTATTGCAACTTATGTTAAAGGCAAATGGGTAAATGCAGTAAATGAGAATTTTGGCGGGAAGGCAAAATTTGTACTTGGCCAATATGACTCCGCCAAACATGGCCTTGGGACATATGGTATTGACCTGAAGACCGGTACAGCCTGGGCTGTTCTCAATTACAATGCAGATTTCGCAGTCGCGACCAATATAGGACCGGCATGTAAAAAATAATAACCTTTTAAATTGTTTATAT
>CAZSZQ010000075.1:0-15024 GCA_964610475.1 uncultured Desulfatiglans sp. | reverse complement strand
AACCCAACCTACCTGGCTTTTGGCCCCAGATACTTCTTTACATCATAATACCCCGCATTACGGGCCAGTGCACCGAAGGTCCCGAGTGTAAGTCCGCTTGGACCGGTTTTACCTATCTCATTCACTCCATAAAAGCAGCCGCAGTCGTGCATGGTTCTTTTATTGAACACGATCGTTCCCTGGCTGCCGTTGCATGCCTCTTCTATCCATGTGAAAAGGTATGTGTCTTCACGCAGTTTTACATACTTGCATGGAGAACTCCACATCATACCCGGTACATCATTTTTATAAACAATAGTCCATGAATATGAGAAGGGTGTGCTGTATACATGGATTGATGTCATGAAATCACTGTATGACCATGTGAGTGAAGTGCCTACCATTTCATCTGTAAAGTGGTGCCTTAACATACCGGGTGCCCTGATACCTTCCATTTCAATAATGCCGAATAAAACCTCCTGTGACACCTCATTTGCCATATAAGGCGAACCAAGCATGGAGTAAACACATGTAGTAAGACCGTTTGCAAGGTCTAATACAATGTAAACACTTTCATGGGGTGTAACATCACTGTGTGGGTTTACGAAAACTATCATATCTTCAGCAGGCTCAAATGCCTCATACTGCTCTTCATGCCATTTTACTTCTCCTTCCAGACGGTATTTCAGTTTTT
Source organism: uncultured Desulfatiglans sp. (assembly GCA_964610475.1). GTDB lineage: Bacteria > Desulfobacterota > DSM-4660 > Desulfatiglandales > HGW-15 > JAAZBV01. Next base: position 14,351 of record CAZSZQ010000075.1, on the reverse strand, counting down.
TTAACTCATCGAACCTGTAATTCCATACAGGGCCATTATTATCGTAGCGGAGGGTGACCTCTTTACCCACGAGATAATCACTTAACGGCATCTTGTTTCCAAATGTGCCTGATTCCATCACACCTGCACCCGAAAAGGGTGGGGGGCTTTTCTTGACTATTTTATTTACCTGCTTTTCAGTTAAAGGAGGGTGATTTTTAAGGGGCCGGTATACCGGTCTGAATCCCTTCTTTTTTCTCATTGGGGGAAGCGGCGGGGGAGGCTTCTTGCCTTCAGGCATGGGAGGAGACTTCATTTCATATATTATCTCTTTGCCATGATCATCAAAGGCATGGAACTGTGCAAGCTGACCTGTTATCTCTCCTTTGCCTCTGAACATATAATATTCAAGCTCATCCTTTTCATTAAACCCAAGCCTCACGCCTGCCTGTGTAAGCGTGAAGAGATCAAGGATATACATGGTCATAATGCCGGAGAATTCGCATTCCACACGGTCATATAAAAATATGTTTTCATCTATTTGTATATAATCCGTAGGCGCACAGTATACAAGCTCATCATCATTACGGGTAAGTTCCAGAAAGGATGAATAGGTGACAGATGGGAAAAACTCAAGGGTCTCTATACCCCTGTCATTGGTCCAGTGAAAACCCTTTCCTGATATCCGGTTGGTTAAATGGTGACGCTCTTTAGGGGCCGATTTCCTTGTGTCGATATACCCGTAGTATATCTCCCTCTGAACCTCCCTGTTGTCCTCATATCCGCTGAACCACACTTCAATAACCGTGGCAAGACCTGATTTCTGGTTGATAGTGATGTTATAACCTTTTTGTGTTCCGGGGATCAGATGTGAAAAGAAAACAACATGCTTGATAGTTAATGCACCATAGCTGCAGTCAATACTGGCTCCTCTGTTTTCTGAAAGAGAAAGAAGACTTTCATTTTTAAATGAATATTTAAGAACAGGGCCGTTATCAGTTACAATTTTCATGGATTTACCAACAAGAATATCAGAACGCTCAGAAGCGCATCCTGGTCCGGCGATTAGTGCCCCAAGCTCTTCATCAATCTGTTCTCTGGTGAGTTTAGTATACTTAAACCTGTGCATTAACATTATGAGCCCTCCTTACTATATTCATAAATGATATAATTTCGTCTGACATGATAACGAGATGATATGTAATACCTTTGAGGGTGTCAAGCAGAAGGATTATAAGCAATTCGTAGGGCAAGCCTGATGTCCTGTATTGTTGAATTAAGTAATTCGTTCCGAAAAAAATCCACTCCCCTGGTGGAAGGGGCTGGGGATGGAGAGTGAGTATTTGACAATAAAGAGTCAACTTCTATCAGATTGTTTCCAATTATCTCTTTGATTTTAGATGAAGAAAATGGTAATTTCGAATCATGAAAATGAACAGGAATTATACGGAAATACATAAAATGGCTGACTACCGGGATGGTGATTATGTGTCCGGTACCCCGGAGGATCGTATTCTTCTTGTCTGGCCTTTAACCAAAGAGACAGCCTCTTTAAGCGAAATGCATGATGTTGAACTAAGATTACAGAGACATGTTACATGCCTTGTACGAGGAGAAGGTTAGGTTTATAATCGTTGGGGCATATGCCCTTGCAGCCCATGGTTATCCCGGGGCTACAATGGTTCACAGAAGGTAATAGAAAAATGCGGAGGGTTATTTGAGGGGTTCACAGATGATCCACTGCTTAAAATTCAAAAACGAAGGCACTGGATTGATACAGGATCAATAACCAAGAAAAAGGTAAAATAAAATGGATTCCGTGATCAAGTCACGGAATGACAGTGCGGGTCCGGATACTGTGATTCATCCTTCGCTTTTAGATATGGGCGGCAAGGAAAATCACGGTATGATAACAAAAGAGGACATCTTGTCATTCCGCGGTGTTGAATGCAGAATCCAATCCTTTGATTTTAATGCTTTAAGCTGAAAGCTGATAGTGATCATAAAAAAATTAACGTTTTTTGATGACCACTAAATAGTAGCTTTATTTTTTTAATATATATCCCCTGTATTCTTTGAGGATATAATCAGATGGAACCGCAAAACCGATGCCGCTTACTGGTATACCGTTATTCGACAACAGTTTCCAGCTGACAACGCCTATAACTTTACCATCTTTGTCTATAAGCGGGCCTCCGCTGTTTCCCGGATTAACAGGGGCTGAGAATTGTACGCTCCTCTTTCCTGTTGATATATCTTTTCGTAGTCCGGTAAACAACCCGTCTGTTATTGTCGATTGAAGTCCGGCTGAGCTGCCTATTGCATATACCTTGTCTCCGGGCTCCATGGTAAGAGGGTCCCTGAATTCAATATAGGGGGTTTTTTGATATGTTGTGACCAGTATCAGGGCCAGATCATATTCATCGCTTGTTGATATTATACCAATGGGGTACTCTTCAAGATTATTCAGTACCGCAGTATGATTTCCATTTTTTTCTATAACATGTTTACAAGTTATTGCATACCCGTTTGGAGATATAAAAAAACCTGTACCAATATTCTTGTTTCCCTTTATTGTAAACGTACATTTTGCAGAATACTTAAGCGGGTTGGAATTATCTTCCATCTGCTTTTCAGTTATCACTTTTACAGTATCTTCAATCGCCTCATTCACTTTATCAGGGATGATTACAGGTTTGCTGTCCTGATCCTCCGGGGCGCGATCAGAAAAATGCACGATCCCGTTTTTATCGACCCATCTGTATGTCTCACCATCAACGCCGTGTATGATACAGGGTGCCGCCAGGATCAGCAGTAACAGGATAAATGTTTTTTTTAAAGAAAAAATCATATTGACGATTTTCAAACTATTATTTTGGTAAATTATTCTTATCCCTTAACATTCCTATTAAATCTTCAGGCTTTTTCTTTAAGAGGATGCTCCTGAATTGTGTCTGATAATTTTTTAACAGGCTTACACCCTCAATTTTTACATCATAGATTTTCCAGACATCACCTGTTTTTAACATACTGTAATTGACAGGGGTTTTTACTCCATCTCTAATGATATTTGTCATAACTACAGCCTTATTACCAGATAATAGATCTTCACCAAGATATTCCACCTGCTCATTTGAAAAACCTGACTGGATTTTATCAATATATGAATCTCCTATAAATTTCCCGAATACCCGGGCAAATTCATTCTGCTGTTCAGGAGAAAAAATTTTCCAGTTATTGGCGAGAGTTAGTCTTGACATAACCGAAAAATCAAAGGCATCTTCAATTGCCAGCCACAGATTTTCATGCTGTTCATCCTTTTTGTTTTCATTTGAATAGGTCGGATCATTTAATATGCTGAATACCTTATTGATCTTTTCTTTTAGTATTGTAAAGGGAGCAACCGCATACACGCTATACATGAAAGTAATGAAAAAAATCATAAGGAATATAACCAGTTTTTTCATAGTGCCTCCATCAAATAATTCGGAATATTCCTGTTTAAGTTATTTATTATCGCCAAACAGATACTTGCTGATCAGGTCTTCAAGATCTAAAGATGACTCGGTTTCTAATATAACTTCCCCTGATTTTAATAGATTCTCTGATCCGCCGGGAGAAATCATAATATATTTATCACCGATGAGCCCGGAGGTTTTGATAGACGCCATTACATCTTCTTCAAGCTGAACATCCTTCTGGATATTCATTGTCACTTCAGCAATCTTTTTTACCCTGTTAAGTGAAATTGATTCTATAGTCCCTATCTGAACACCTGCCATCTCAACCGGAGCTCCTTTTTTGAGGCCGGAAACGGACATGAAAAGAGCTCGGATCTGATATTGGTCAGAACCGATCAGGTCTATTTTACCAAGATTAATAGTGAGATAAGCCACGCAAAGAATTCCTATAAACATGAAGATTCCAACAGATGTTTCAATAGATGATTTTTTCATAATGCCTCCGTTCTACCTAAAAAACAGACCCCTTCAATATTGGATTCAGCTTCTCTTATAAGATGCTCGAATTGTATATCTTTTTTAGCTTCAGCAAATCCTATATTAACAGAACAAGAGATTGATGGTTCATTAAAAATTTCCATAAATTTACTTTTATCAATCACTTTTGTTAATTTATTGCATGCCATACGTGCTTGTTCAAAATTTGTATTGGGCAGTAATGCTATTATCTTATTCAGGTCATATCTGAAGCAGATATCAATAATCCTGAGATTCGCTTTTAATACTTCTGAAAGGTGTTTGAGCAGTTCCTGACCTGCAATGTGCCCCGCCTTTTCGTGTATCTTATCCAGTTCTATGGTCCTGAACAGTATGATTGAGAAAACAGTATCATGACGCTGATAACGGGCAAGCTCTTCCTGGAATCTTTCTTCACCTTTTGGCTGAGGAAGTAAACCTGTTAGTGAGTCATTGTGTCTTTCAAGCCCGCTGATAAACTGTAATAAAACAGGGTCAGAGGCATCACTTACTTCATCAACCGAACCCTGAAATATTATCCTGCCTTCATGCAGCATTATCAATTTTTGAGAAATATAGAAGATCTCAGGAATTTCATGACTTACAATAACTGCCGTAAAACCAAGCTTCTTTTGATAATCCGAGATCATGCTGTGTACGGCGTTTCTCCTTATAGGGTCCAGGCCGGTAGTAGGTTCGTCAAACAACACTATTTCAGGATCTGTTACAAGTGCTCTGGCGAGCGCCACTCTTTTTTTCATTCCCCCTGATAGTTCTGAAGGATATTTATAGGCCATTGAACTTATATCAAGCTGATTCATCTTATCCATTACCATTCTCTGGATTATATTCTGCGAAAGATGTTTTTTCTCTTTTAGAGGAAGAGCGATGTTTTCATATGCTGTCATTGAATCAAAAAGGGCAGTACCCTGAAACATATAACTGAATTTTTTTTTAACTTCCTTTCTTTCTTTTCGGGATAAATTTGATATATTCCTCCCCTGATAGAATATCTCTCCTGTGTCAGGGGTTATCAGGCCGATTATATGTTTGAGCAGAACAGATTTGCCTACGCCGCTCATTCCTATTATTGTTGTCGTTTCTCCCTTATCAATAGTGAGATTAACGCCATTAAGTACTACCTGATGACCAAATTTCTTTGTGACATTATTAAATTGAATGAGATGATTTTTATCCATATGCCCTTATATCTTCCGTATGCTGCCTTTACTAAAGCAAGAATGATGTCATAATATAATCAGAAACCAATACGAGTACGCAGGATATTACCACCGCTGATGTCGTTGATAATCCTACTCCCTTTGCTCCGTGTCCTTCCCTCCTTGTATGAGTATAATATCCCTGGTAGCAGCATATCGTTGCAACAATAATAGAAAATACAATAGACTTTATTCCGCATCCTGTAAGATCATCCAGGGATACGCCTGTTTTAACCCTGAAAAAATAGGTGCCTTTATTCAACCCCATAAGTAATGAACCGGACAGATACCCGCCCCAGATACCGATCACATTGAACATAGCGGTAAGCAGGGGAAAACTTATGAGAGATGCGGCAATCCTTGGGCTGACAAGGAACTTTACAGGATTGATATCCATTGTATCAAGGGCATCGATCTGCTCGGAAATCCTCATAATACCTATTTCAGCCGCAATCGCCGATCCTGCGCGACCGATTATCATTATAGCTGTCAGTACAGGCCCAAGTTCACGGATAAGAGACAGGGCAACAGCTGTACCGAGAAGCCCTTCCGAACCGAATTTAGAAAGAGTATAATAACCCTGAAGCCCCAGCACCATTCCTGTAAAAGCCCCGGTAAGGCAGATAACGAAAACCGATTTGAGACCGATAAAATATATTTGCTGGGTTATCTTTGAAATCTGAAATGGGAAAGAAAAAATAAGTATGAACCCCTGGAATAAGAAACTTCCCGTTCTGCCCATCTCCCGGATTAAAAATATAGAATATTTACCCAGGCTGTTAAGAGCTGTAGATATCGAGTTCAAATTTACCATTGCATGAATTTCCCCTAAAAAAAATATTGCCCGTGGCAGGGGCATTATACATACTGATTATTTCCATATTATAATACAGCTAAAATCATTTCACTTGAAAAATAATTGCCTATCTACAGGCTTTGATTGATTGCATGATATATATCAAACCGCATGACAATAATCAATTTTTTAAATTTATAAATATTTTAGAAAATTATTACATAACCAAACACTTATTAAGAATAACTGACAAATTAATACCTGAATTTTGCACCGGATGTCGTAGTGAGGCGCAGAAAGCCATGTATTTAAAGGGAAGTTGGAATAATTTTAATCCGCAGGCATATTGCCCATATGGTAAGGATTAAAATTTTGAAACGACCTTTAAACACATGGCGCTTCAAGACGTAATAGATATTTGGTGCAAGATTCAGGTAATATATCATTCATGTTTTTTAAAAACGAAAGGACTTTTTAATTGAGACAGATTTATAGTTAAAAAATGATTATACACTGAAGGGAGTGTAATGTTCATCACTTAAAAGGTGAGAAAGTGTGTTCTGTTACTCTCTAAAAGGATTGTTCCTTTATGGTTTTCATGGAGTGGTGTCATTTTCCTCTTCAGGGACATCAGGAAGATCAAGAAGATCTATCTCTTCCATATCCATAAGTGACATTGACTCTGAACCGGATTTTGCCACAAGACCGGCATCATCAATGTTATCAGAATCATCGTCAGACTCGTATTCATCTCTGTACTGAAGAGTCTTGTTGACTGAACTGGTAACATTGGTTCTTGACGCAGATTTTTCAAGTTCCTGCTGACATTCTACACAAAGAACTGTTTCGGGCACTATCATCAGGCGTGCTTCAGGGATCGGTCTTTCACATTCTTCACATATCCCGAAATCCTGTTCATGTTTTATTCTTTCCAGAAGTGAATCTATTCTTATCAATTCATTTTTTTTCCGGTCGAGAAATTTATAATAGTTATGTGCTGCCATTTCTCTGTCTGTACGGTCAATCTCATCTGTCATTCCGTCAAAGGTAATTTTACTGAAATCTTCATTATTCTCCTTTACCAGGCTGCTAATGGTATTTTCCAGTTCTTTCTTTTTTTCAAGAAGATGCAGATGAAACCTTGATTTAAAATGGTCCGTTCTGTCTTTTTGCCGTATTTTTTTAACAGGTTTGTTTTCAAGTATTGGAGGTAGACTCTTTTTTTTGTTGTTTAAGGACCTGTCTCTATTAGATTTTTTACCCATTTAAACTCCTAAAACTATTGATGTAATAATTCTCTGTGATAAAACTGGCATCAAATAAGGTAAAATCCATTTTGAATCAAGAAAAAAATGCATTTCTTCTTTTTTTTTATTATGCCATTTATGCAGATTTTATGCCAAAATAGTAAACAAAAATAGATATTATCAAATAAACAGGTTTTTATTTTCGTTCTTTGTAATCTTCCTTACGTATTTTGTATTTTGTAAGTAATTTATGTATCTGCCTGGTCGATATCCCTGCTATTTCTGATGCCTGTCTTATCCTGCCCATTGTTGAATTCATTAGATCCATAAGATAATTTTTTTCTATTTTTTCAATACCATTTCTTCTCACATAAGCTAGGCTTCCTGCATGATCCCGGGAATGCTTCATCTCCGAAGAACTGTATTGGAATATTTCTTCCGGAAAACTGCCCGGTTGAAGAACTGAACCGGTTTCGAGTATATAGGCCCGTTCAATAAGATTTTCAAGTTCTCTGATATTACCGGGCCATGGATAATTCATCAGTGCCTCCATTACAACGGGTGATATTGCCATTATTGCTTTTGTATTCAACTTGTTCATCCTGTCAAGAAAAATTTTGGCAAGATGGGGAATGTCTTCAGTATGTTCCTTTAACAGCGGGACTTCAATTGGGAAAACATTGAGTCTGTAGTATAGATCCTTTCTGTATTGCCCCTCTTCACACATCTGTTTTAGATTCATATTGGTAGCTGCGACAATTCTTACATCTGTATGGATTGTTACTTCACCACCAACACGCTGGAATATCCCATCCTGTAAAACCTGTAAAAGTTTTATCTGTGCAGCGGGCGTAACAGTGCCTATTTCATCAAGGAATATAGTTCCCCGGTCTGCAACCTCAAATTTTCCAAGTTTCCTTTTGACTGCGCTTGTAAAGGCGCCTTTTTCATGCCCAAAAAGCTCACTTTCAAGAAGTGTATCAGGTATTGCTCCGCAGTGAACGCTTATAAACTGGGCATCCTTTCTGTTGCTGTGCCGGTGTATAAGCCTTGCAATCACCCCTTTGCCTGTGCCTGTTTCACCGGTAATAAGCACGTTACTGTTAGTCGGTGCTACTGATTTAAGTTTATCATAGACTGCCTTCATTTTAATATTTGCAGTCCTCATTGTCTGCTGAATATCAGTATCGCGGAAGCGGTCCCGCATGTAATCAGGTTCGGGCCTGACCGCCAGAGAGTCTTTTACATTTTTTAGTACATAATTAACATCATCAGTTTTTATTGGAAATAAAACATAATCGCTGGCACCTTCTTTTACTGCATTTACTGCCTCTCTTATTTTTTCAATCGGTGTTATAATTATTATCTCAAGGGAAGGGTGGATACCTATGAATGAATTTATGTAATTCCTGTAATTAGTCCCGTTTTTCTCAGGCAGACTGAACATGGAAATATCCAGAAACAGGTATTCATAGCGTCTGCTTTGCAGCATAGCGATGGCCTGTAAATCGTTTTCTGCCCTGCTGATCTGTGTTTCCGGACCGAAACAGGGCGCAAGCTGCCGGAAGATATCCGGATGTTTTGACAGTAAAAGTATATTTTGCATTTTCTGGCTAATCCGTGTGAAAATAAAATAACGACTATGTTGTCTATCATAAAAGCACACGCCGAAAAAGAGTTTTTTGATTGCATGAGCAACTAATAATGTGTATGGATCTGTCTGGTAATATTAAACCAGGGTAATTACAGGGAATATGAAAAGAAACAAAGAACCGTTTGAAAAAAAAAGACTTAAAAACAACCTGGATATTGTCATGTATTTTCACAACAAATATACAGCGGGCGACAGATGTCAGGTAACCTTTGAAGCTGAAATAGATGTTGAAATTAAGGGGGAATACTTTATTAACCAGGCATTAGATGCTGTTGATATAGATACTGTCAGGTCACTATTGGGAAATATGGTTTCCTATAGCTACAGAAAAACCAGAAATTTTGTCGAAGAGAAAAACAAGAATAAAATATTCGAAGAACTTAAATGGCAGTTTCTGGAAAACAGCCTCGACTATATCTCGTCACTTTCTTTTCCCGCAAAGCTCATCAAAAGAAAATATCTCCTCGCCCAAAAAGATGAGATGATCAGGCTGCAGAGGGAAGCATATTTTAAAAACATTTATAGAGAATAAAACGCCCCTCTTCCATTACCGAAAGAGAGGCGTAAAAACCCGTATTAACTGGATACTAACCCTGTTTTTTCAACCATTCTGCGCCATAACGGTTACATTCATCAATAACAATGGGAGTTACGTGTGCATTGATCGTCTCAAGACTTGGAATGCATGGCAGGAATGAACCACCCGGGGCATAGGTATCAATGGCTCTTCGGACTTCCGCACGTATTACTTTTTCAGTAGCTGTGGCCTGATCTATCACGTGCTGTTGCAGGCCACCCATAAGTAACATTTTCCCTTTTGTGTTTTGCTTGATCTTGTTTATGTCGTTTGTCGGAAGGACACCCTGCCACATATCAATACCCAGATCCACCATGTCTTTTTCAATGCCCTGGCAAAAACAATCTGCATGGTGTTGTATAAGTACGCCTCGTTTCTTTATATAACCGTACAGGCGTGCATAGTGGGGTTTAAATAATTCCCGGAACACATCCGGAGAAAAGAGCAGGTTATCTTTTGAACCCCAGTCATCATGGGAGTGAATGACGTCCGGCTTAAGATTATCGATCAGCTGCTCAACCACCTGGATTTTCCAATCCGTATAGGCTTCGAACAGTTCATTCATTGATTCCGGTTCTCCATATAAATTCATCAGGGCGTCTTCAAATGTCATCAGGCAATGAGCACGTTCAAACAAGCCTCGGAATGTAGGCACCATGACCAATGTAGTTTCCCTGTCAATACCTTCAATAGCCCTTTTTGCATCGCTCCAGTCAAGCTTCGGAATTTTGGGGAATTTGACATAATCACGCCATTTGGTAATGTCTTTAATTACCTGGTTGTCTTTATTGACCATTGGAATAATACCCGGATCACCAGGCAGAAAACGGTGTACAACTCCCCAGTTATCCAGAACATGTTCGCCTGAAATAAAAAGTATGTCCCATATAGTAATAGGGTCTATTACGCAATGAAATTTGATGTCTGGAAAAGCGTTAAACGCATAACCCATCCATTTCATTGGTTTTTCATTTCTTAGTACAGACAGGAATTGCTCTTTTTTATTCATTTATAAAAACCTCCCTTTATATTCATGTATTAAAGATTCGAAATATATGAGGGATGTCTCTATGTGTCAAGAAAATTATCTAAAAAATTGTTACGCATTATCTGTTGATATAGTATTTTTTTATTAATAATATCAACTTATTCTACAAAAATATGCGTTATGAAAATACCTGAGGACGGCATTGCCGTCCTCAAAAGTATTCACGATATCAGATTAATGTGCCTAAAGGGAATTTATAGTTTTGCCCATAAGCATGATGATTTAACATTTATCCAGTAGCCAGAACCAGGTTCCATTGTTTCAAGATCACTGAATAAAGGATTATTCGGATCATATACCTTCCATTCCCCGTTTTTAAAAGCCCATACACTTTTTATATTTTTGGCTATCGAGGATATGGCTTCAGAAATATTTTTAGAGGCAGGAAGGTTATACCCGACAAGATTCCAGCCTTTTGAAAGATCAACTGTATCTGCAGGAACAAATCCCACAATAGCCAGGTTTGCATTTCTTTTCATATTAACCCAAAGACCTTTTCCCGGTTCTACACTGAAAAGAGTGCTTGCATAAGGGTTTTCCGGATTATACGCCAGCCACTTACCGTTATCATATGACCATATACTGATAATATCATCTAAAATTGGTCCAAAAGTGTCTTCAATAGAGCTTGTCTGGGAGTCACTGGGGATGGAAACCAGGTTCCAACCGCTTTTTACCGAAAGTATAGAGGGATTGATAGTTACAATGTGTTCACTGGAGGCCTGTAAACCGCCGTCATCGGTTACTACAAGTTTAAATGAAAGCGTATCTCCTTCAGGACCAACATATGGTGCCTCAAATACGGTTTTCACTGCTGACTGATTATCGAGTGAAACCGTTGTACCGCCTGTCTGGATCCAATGATATGATATTATTTTACCATCAGGATCATTTGACCCTGAACCATCCAGTATTATTGATTCTCCGGAGGTTGCATTCTGGTCCGGGCTGGCATGTGAAACAGGCGGGTCATTTACCCATACTACATTCACAATGCAAAAAGCTTTATCTACCAAACCCAGCGCATCTTTTACTGTTAACTCAAAAGTTAATGACTCGCCATTTTGATTAACAAATGGCGTGTTAAACGCAGGTTGAGCTGTTGTATGATTAATCAGGTCAACCGGTGTCCCTGCTGTTTGAGTCCAGGACCAGTTTACGATTGTCCCGTCATGGTCAAACGATTTGGATCCATCAAGAACCACCTGCTTTCCTTCTTCTACATTCTGATCAGCGCCAGCGACGGCTACCGGGGGATCATTCACCCACGCAACGTTGACATTACATACAGCCGAGCTTTTGAGGCCTTCCGAATCGGTAACAGTCAGTTTAAAGGTTAAAGTCTCACCGTTGGAATCAACAGAGGGTGAGATAAATGTCTGCTGAAGAACACCTGAATTATTTAGTATAACCTGAGTTCCACCGGTTTGAGTCCATTCCCATGATACTATACTGCCGTCATGGTCAAACGATTTGGAGCCATCAAGAACCACCTGCTGTCCCTCTTCTACATTCTGATTAGCTCCTGCGTCGGATACCGGAGGGTCATTTATCCATAATATGTTTACAATGCATGTGTCTGTTTTTGAGAGACCCTGTGAATCGGTTACTGTTAACATAAAAGTCAGCGTTTCGCCCTGAGGATTAACAAACGGCGTGTTGAACACCGGATATGCTGTTGATTGATTGTTCAGATCAACCGGCGATCCCTCTGTTTGAATCCACCGCCATGATACTATATTGCCGTCAGGGTCGTAAGACTTGGAACCATCAAGAACCACCTGTTGTCCTTCTTCAACATTCTGATCAACCCCTGCGTTGGCAACAGGGGGGACTATCAAACTACTTGTATTAACCTCATTTGAATAATCGCTCTCTAATCCTGATGTATCTACTGCTGTTACGGCGAAGAAATATATCCTTCCGTCATCCGGAATCTCAACCGTATATTCGGTCACCAGACCAATATTTCCGCTATTGTCAGCATAATCTCCTGAAGAAAGCCCCCAATAAACTATATAATGGCTTAGATTAGGCTCGCTGTTAGCGTCCCATGAAAGAGAAATTTCCCGAGCTGTTGCTGATGACAAGGTGCAAAAAATTGTGAAGAGAAAAAAGAAGGAAACAGCATGAAGATTTAAACCTGAAAAAAACTTGCAAAACCTGTAAAACTTGTAAAACCGGTAAAACCTGTAAAACATAAAACACCTCCAAAACATACCGCTTAGCCTTTGGCCAAATCAGCACGCTGGATGGTGCCAATCCGCCCGGCAACCTCGCAACCGTATTCTCTTCATGAGAACTTAGGCCGATGGCTTTGCGTCCCGCCCTTTCGAACGGTTTGCCCTTTTCAAGCGATTTGAAAACTAGTTTTGCATTTTACGTTCCATTTGTCCGATTTTTATAAAATAAAATATAACTATATGATTTGATTGGGTAAACTGAATGGTAATTTTTTTAAAAAAGAATACATCGAGGGTTAGACATAATATAAAAATATAATGCATGTGTATTATAGTGCACAAATTATATTATACTGTTGAACAACTAACTGATATGCTTAAGCGGTTTAAAAAGGTATTCCAGCCCGTTGACTTTGATCTCATATACATTTCTTAACAATTCCCCAAGCTCTCCTTCGGGCAAACCTTTCCCCATAAACCAAACCAGATAAGTTTCGGGAAGATCAATAAGCGATCTTCCCCTGTATTTTCCGAAAGGCATCTTTGTTTCCACCAGTTTTATAAGATACTGGGGATTGGGCGTAACATCAGTTGCCATTTTATATCTCTAGCCCCGTGTAAGGTGACGATACTTGATCCTGTGTGGATTAACCGCTGCCTCGCCAAGTCTTTCCTTTTTATCCTTTTCATACTCGCTGTAGTTGCCGTCAAACCACACTGCCTTACTGTCACCCTCAAATGCAAGTATATGTGTTGCAAGCCTGTCCAGAAACCACCTGTCATGGCTGATAATCACGGCGCTTCCTCCAAAGTTTTCTATGGCCTCTTCAAGTGCCCTCAGTGTATTAACATCCAGGTCATTTGTGGGCTCGTCAAGAAGAAGTACGTTCCCGCCTTCCTTAAGCATTCTTGCCAGGTGCACACGGTTTCTCTCACCACCGGAAAGGTTATTCACCTTTTTCTGCTGGTCACTGCCTGAAAAATTAAACCTTGCCACATAGGCCCTTGAGTTTACTTCCCTGTCTCCCAGCTGAATAGTGTCATGTCCTTCGGATATAACCTCCCATATGTTTTTTTCAGGGGCAAGTGTGTCCCTGGTCTGATCCACATATGAAAGCTTTACTGTTTCACCTATTCTGAACTCACCTGATGTAACCTGTTCCTGTCCGGTTATCATTTTGAACAGTGTTGTTTTACCTGCGCCGTTTGGGCCGATCACACCCACAATTGCGCCTGATGGAACAGAGAACGAGAGGTCATCAATAAGAAGGTTATCACCATAGGCCTTACTTATATTCTTTGCCTCTATAACAACATTACCGAGCCTTGGTCCTGGCGGGATAAATATCTCCAGCTCTTTTTCTCTCTCCTTGGTCTCCTGATTAACCAGGCTGTCATATGCGGTTATACGTGCTTTTGCCTTTGCGTGGCGCCCTTTGGGAGACATCCTGATCCATTCAAGTTCCCTCTCAAGGGTTTTTCTTCTTTTGCTTTCCCCTTTTTCTTCGAGGGTAAGCCTTTTCTGTTTCTGTTCAAGCCATGAGGAGTAATTACCCTTCCAGGGGATCCCTTCGCCCCTGTCAAGCTCAAGTATCCAGCCTGCAACATTGTCTAAAAAATACCTGTCATGGGTTACTGCTATTACTGTCCCCTCATATCTCTGCAGATGC
>CAZSZQ010000074.1:0-15482 GCA_964610475.1 uncultured Desulfatiglans sp. | reverse complement strand
CCGCCAAAGGGCAGTTGAATGTGTTTGTCCATAAATAAAAAGTCAAAATACTGGTGGCCGGCATCTATAAGTTTCTGTCTTACCGGCCACTTGTCAGGAGGAAGCATTGACCAGTCTTCGGTCTTTGAATACTTCAGGTAATCATCGGCATTGAAGAGCCAGTCATTATCGTCTGTAACCAGACTGTCAATCTCCTTGACTTTGCCGCTGTCAACTGTAAGACGGGTACCGATGACATATTTTTTACTGCCTTCGGTAACTATTACCTCTGTAAAGGTCCTGCATCGTCCTGTATCATAAATGCTCATATGATGGGCGATGGGCAAAGGGGTATTCCACAGGCCCTTGTCCCTTTCAATCTCACTCATATTTTCGCTGAATTTTATATTATCGGCCATGGCCATTTTAGATAAATCACCGGCCTCCTGGGCAGCAATATAACTCTCTGCCGCTGCAAAAAGCATTTCGCGGTCGCAGACACAATCAGGCTCAGGTGTAAATTTCGGGACTTCAACAGGCTTTCCGGTCAGGTTTACGCTCAGGGTGTGAATCCAGCGGTATCTGCCGTTTTTCAGCACAAAGGTATGTGAATCAGGCATGCCGTCTTTACTTTCACCAAATCGGCAGAATACATTAACAGCACCCAGTTCTTCATCAACCACAAAGGTCCTGTCATTTACAAACATTTCACCCAGAGGAGCAGGGATCTGGCATGTATCCCTGTCTTCATTCTTCTCGTTGGTATAAATGCCTCCCTCAAGGCGCGCACATGGTGTGCCCCAGGGGGGACGTATACCCTTATCCAGAAATATAAAATCAAAATACCGGTTGCCTGCATCCACAAGATCCTGCCTGCTCACACGTTCATCCACATGAAGAACAGGCCATTCTTCGGCTTTTGAGTATTTAAGGTATACATCGGCATTAAACAGCCAGTCATCCTTATCTGTCACCAGGCTATCGATCTCCCTGACCTCGCCCCTGTCGACCGTGAGACGGGTTCCAAGAACATAGGGGTGCTCTCCCCCGGTAACAATTACTTCTGTAAAGGTCTTACACCGCGGAACATCATATATGCTGCGATGAAAGGAAACCGGCAAGGGAGTATTCCACAGCCCTTTATCCTTTGCGACCTCACTCATGTCTTCTTTAAACCTGGCATCCGGGGCAAGTGCCATTTTATTAAGGTCTCCTGCCTCCTGGGCCGCTATATAACTTTCTGTTGCCTTTATCAGCATTGCCCTGTCGCACTCCCTGGAAGGGGGTGTATAGGCGAATGGATCAGGCTCTGCCCCGGTATTGTCTGAAGGGGCTGCTTTTCCTGCATCCTTTGCCTCTATTTCTGCAGGGGCTTTTTCCTTAGTAACGGCTTTTTCCGTGGCGTTATCCTGCTGTGAACAGGAAAATAATGCGGCAATCAGTAATAAACACGATAAAAAAACAACCATTCTACTTATTGTTCTGATCATGATCCCTCCTTTAATTTTTAGTGAAAAAATAAGTTATGCCACAAGTAAGTAAAAAGAACCGAAGACATCTTTTTTGATTTGTTATGTGATTATCTCTTTTCCACAATACTTTAACCAATACAAAATTCAATTGCTTAAATTACCAAAACAAAGCACCTGTTTCGATGTTTATTTTTTATGTTTTGAATTTTTGTCATTTTATCATTCGATATTGTTTCGAATTTCGATATTCGTATTTCAGATTTTATTTTCATCTTCTTTTTATTACACTTGTACCCTTTGTTTCAGTTCCCTGGCCAGCCATGCCCTGGAAAGCTTCCAGTCACGCGACACAGTATCAGGTGAGATATCCAGAACCTCAGCAGTCTCTTCTGCGGTCAAGCTGCCAAAGAACCTCAGCTCCGCTACCTGGCACGTATGTGCATAGACCGCGGCAAACGATAGAAGCGCTTCGTTTATTTATACAAGATCAGGATCGCGTCCTGCTGAAGCTATTTCAAATTCTTTCAGCAAAACACGCCCCGTTGCCCCGCTGCGTTTTAGGGATTGTTTCGAACGGGCATGGTTTACCAGGATACGCCGCATCGGCTTGGCTGATATAACCATAAAATGGGCCCGGTTCTGCCAGTTCACCCTGCCGCAGTCAAGGAGTCTCAGATATGCCTCATTTACCAGTGCTGTAGTCTGTAAAGTATGATCCTTTCTTTCACTACGCATATAACTGTGGGCCAGGCGATGGAGTTATTCATAGACTAAGGGGATCAGCTTATCAAGGGAATTCTTTTCTCCTTCACGCCATGCTATAAGTAAATGAGTTACTTGTTGTGATGACAATTCAGACATAGATGCCTCAAAGAAAATTGACAATTTATATAGATTATAGGATCTTGTTTTTAACCCAAATTATGCAATATAAATTTACTGCGGTTTGCTAAAACCTGTTACGATCCTTATTGCATAATTTGGGTTAAATATAAATCTGAAGCATGTCTCTGCCCAGTATCAACTCACCATTGTAATGCTTCCTGCACTCACCGGCAATATCCGTTGCAAGAACTTCGGGATAAAAATGCACAAGCACAAGTTTCTTAGCCCCTGACATTGAGGCAAGCTGCCCTGCCTGTGCAGGAGTAAGATGACCTTCCGTGTTTATCCCTTCGGGCAGGGAGCATTCGAGCACAAGCACATCAGCCGCTCTGGCAAAGGATGACAGCCCTTCATGAAAACCTGTATCTCCGGCATATACAATACTTTTTCCATTTTTATCCTCAATACGATAGGCAAGGCTGCTTTCAGTATGTTTAACCGGATAGCTTGAAACCCTGAATTTCTCATACCGGGTTTCTGTAGATTCAAGGTTGCTCAATTCCTTTATCGTCATTATGTTTTCAGGTATCTCAAGCCATCCGGGATAAGCCAGTTGCAGATTATTTATGAGGGTTTTCAAGCCCCTTGATCCTGATATTATAAATGGTTTTCGTTTATCAAATATTTCAGGGTTGCGGGTCACAAATAAAAAATGAATGAGATCTGCCGTATGATCGGGATGAAAATGGCTGAGTAAAACATGATCTATTGACCTGTTATCTATTCCGGCCCTGGCAAGCTGTCTTAGGGTTCCGGGGCCCATATCCAGTAGCAAAATATCACCATCGATATTAAGTAAAATAGATGGTGACGCCCTGTAGGAAAGGGGAATCGATGTCCCCGAGCCCAGTATCGTAAGTAACATTTTTAAACCTCTATTCCAGTATCCCTTGCTTGATCAGATAATTTTCTTTATTTAAGTTGTTTATTTGTAATACAAATTTTATAAATACCAGATAAATCCGATATATTTTCAGATGCAGATATTTTACCCGGTTTCTGCATCCGGGTTAATGCATAATTGCCATAAAAGTGATTGCAAAGAGAGATTCTATGCCTTTCGCCAGATATTTTCATAGAGAAAAATGCATTTATCTTCTTATCACGGCACTGTTTTGCCTGGCAGCCTCTGTAATTGTCATGTCAATGGTTCCGCCCGTAAGCAGGGATGAACTGGTTCATCATCTTGCAGTACCAAAACTGTATCTCAAACACGGGGGCATATATGAAATCCCTTATATGGATTTTTCATACTACCCCATGAATCTCGACCTTTTATATATGATTCCCCTCTATTTTGGAAACGATATTGTCCCCAAATATATACATTTTCTTTTTGCCCTTTTAACTGCATGGCTGATCTTTGGATATATAAAAAAGAGGGCAGGCCTTGTTTACGGTTTATCGGGGGTGCTGCTTTTTCTTTCCATACCGGTGATAGTAAAAATGTCAATCACCGCTTATGTAGATCTGGGGGTAATTTTTTTTTCATTTTCTGCCATATTACTTGTTATCAAATGGCTAAATGAAGGCTTCAGGATAAGATATCTCATATACTCCGGGATTTTGTGCGGTATGGCCTTAGGTATCAAATACAGCGCCATAATTTCCTTTGCCTTGTTATCATTATTTATTCCATTCATATATTCAAGGTGCGCCAATAATAAAAAGAGCCTATCCCTGCACGCATTAATTCACGCTATGGCCTTTATACTTACCGCATTGGCGGTATTTTCTCCATGGATGATCAGAAACTATCACTGGAAAGGAAACCCCATATATCCCCTTTACAATAATGTTTTTAACCCCTCTGCCCCGATAACTGCTGAAAAAACGGAAGGCGGTCTTGAAAAAAAGAGGGCTAAAAACAAAGGGATATTTACCTACAGGCAGATTATTTACGGAGAGTCCGGCCTCGAGATTTCACTGCTGCCTTTGAGGATATTTTTACAGGGCAAAGATGATGACCCCCGGTTTTTTGACGGGAGGCTCAACCCCTTTCTCCTTGTATTTTCTGTTTTTGCCTTTTTCCCGGCAAAAAATATCCCGGTTAAAGTAAAAAGGGAGAATCTGATCATGCTTATCTTAAGCATTCTCTTTATATTGATAGCCATGTTCACAACAGCGATGAGGGTCCGGTATATATCTCCCGTTATCCCGCCTTTAACAGTGCTATCCATACTGGGCATGAAAAACCTGACCGGTTACATCAGGGGAGCGCCATCAGGCTTTATCAGGGCCGCACGCAGTGTGTCTGTTATTTTTCTGTTTATATTCTCTATTGCCATGAATGCCGTTTACATAAAAGGCCTGTTTGGCAAAGTAAACCCATTGCCTTACATTACGGATAAAATAACCCGTGATGAATATATATCAAAATATATCCCTGAATATCCTGCCATGAAATACATAAATGATAATCTCCCCAATGATTCTAAAATACTCTTTGTTTATCTGGGACGAAGAGGGTACTATTGTGACAGGGATTATGTAACTGATGAAGGTCTTCTCCCTGCTATCATCATAGAGTCAGGTGATTCTCACGAAATACTGTCAGACCTTATTAAGAGAGGGTTTACACACCTGCTTGTTTCATTGCCTGTCTTTGACAAATGGGTTAAGGATAATTGCCCTTTAGACAAACAGGAAATGGTCAAGACATTCTTCAGGGAATATACCATACCTGCCTATTATGAGAATGGTGTAGGATTGAATAGGTTATTCAAAAAAAATATGTAGATTTATTGTTTTACATGAGTAAGAATATGAAAAATCGTTTTAATATCCTTTTTGGGAGGGGATCATGAAGGCGCTCAATGAAAGAGGATTCACACTCATAGAAATAATGATTGTCATTGCCATTATCGGCATCCTGGCGGCTATTGCTATTCCGCAGTTTTCTGCATACAGGAAAAGGTCATTCAATTCACTTGCAGTGAGCGACCTGAGAAATGCAGCAGCTGCACAGGAGGCCTACTATATTGAATACAAATCCTATGCCGACTCATATGGAGCCCTTGCCGTGAGACCGGATTTTTATACATCAGCAGAGGTAGACCTGAGAGTGAGTGGTGACACGAATGGGTATGCAATGACAGCATTTCATCCCAGGGGTACTAAAACCTACTACCTCGCAGGCCCTGGCGGGATAATCACAAGTAACTGATGATATATGGATACTGAAATGAAAAGAGCAGATGTTTCCGTGATCATACCTGCCTACAATGAGGCAGAGACAATCAGGGCTGTTATTGAAAAAGTAAAGCTTGTTGACCCTGAGTTTGAGATTATAGTAGTAAATGACGGTTCCAAAGACCAGACAGGAGAACGGGCCCGGGAGGCCGGGGCTATTGTTTACAGCCACCCATACAACATAGGTAATGGCGCATCCATAAAAAGCGGTATTAGAATAGCCTCCGGCGATATACTTGTCTTTATGGATGGTGACGGTCAGCATGATCCAAATGATATAGCCAGGATGCTTCAATATTTTCCTGAGTATGATATGGTTGTTGGTGCGCGTTCAAAGGCAAGCCAGGTCTCACTCTTCAGGGGATTAGGAAACAGGTCGCTTAACTGGCTTGCAGGATATGTGGCAAAATTCAGGGTTCATGACCTTACCTCCGGTTTCAGGGCAGTAAAGTCTGAGATTGCACAGGGCCTTTTATATCTCCTGCCAAATACCTACTCATACCCCACAACCATGACCCTTGGTGTTTTAAGAAACGGCAAGAGCCTCAAGTATCTCCCGATAGAAGCAGGAAAGAGGAGAAAGGGGAAAAGCAATATCAGCATATACCGTGATGGGGTGAGGTTTTTTATGATAATCACCAAGATATGCGCCCTTTATTCGCCATTTCGTATTTTTTTACCTGTAAGTTTTTTTATCTTTCTTATTGGTTTTATTTATTATCTTTACACCTTTTATACAACCGGCAGATTCACTAACATGAGCGCCCTGCTTTTTACAACCTCAATAATTGTCTTTTTCATGGGTATAATTTCAGAACAGATCAGCCAGATGCGGTTTGAGAGAAGTGAAAGCGACAGGTACAGGGATAAGTAAAACCGGATGACAGGGATAAATGATTCTGAGATCAAATCTGTTAATATACTGGGCTCACTTCCCCCTTTAAGGGCGCTGAGCAGCTATTGCCTTTCCTTTTTTATTGCCATATCCAGACTGACAGATGCGGAATTTATTTCATTCAAGAGCATATA
This sequence comes from uncultured Desulfatiglans sp., assembly GCA_964610475.1. Classification (GTDB taxonomy): domain Bacteria; phylum Desulfobacterota; class DSM-4660; order Desulfatiglandales; family HGW-15; genus JAAZBV01. The sequence goes on along the minus strand of CAZSZQ010000074.1, from coordinate 8,925 downwards.
TCCCCCGTTCCTGTATCCGGGAGGGGATCTCAGGGAGGATCATACCTTCCCCGAGTTTGAAAAGGCACATGCCAAAAAGGTAAGACGAAATCTCACATGGTACAATCCGTTTAGCTGGATCATGGAAGGGTTTTCTGCAAAAGGAGAGCTGCTCCATGCACAGTGGTGGAGCCCGCCACTGGTCTTCATTTACATCACCATCTGCATAATCTTCAAAATCAGAAAAAGGCCGATAATTTTTACAGTACATAATATTACCGGCCATGAGAAAAATCCCTTCTTTGATCTCTGTTCAAGGGTTCTTTTCAGGCTTGGCGATCATTTTATTGTTCATTCAGAAGCAAACAGGGAAAGGTTGATAGGGTTTTACGGCATCAAAGGCAGGTTTGTAAGTCAGATACCCCATGGCCCCTTGATCTTCAAATGTGAAAAAGAGATCACCCGTGAAGATGCGCGTAAAAGACTGAGGATAGGGCTTACGGCGCCTGTCATCCTTTTTTTTGGAGCCATACGCCCCTATAAGGGGCTGGATATTGCACTTGATGCCTTTGCAGGGGTATTAAAAAAAGTGCCTGATGCCTGTCTCATTATTGCAGGCAGATTATGGGAGCCGTGGGACAGGTATGAAAAGATCATAAAAGAAAAGAATATATCTGACCATATTAAAGAATACCTGGGCTACATAAATACAGATGAGGTTGGAGGATTTTTTATTGCCTCTGATCTGGTAATATTGCCATACCTTAAGTTTGATTCACAAAGCGGTGTGGGTTCAACTGCAATAGCCTATAATAAGCCCATGATAGTATCAAAAACAGGCGGGTTGCCCGAACTTGTTCTGGATCAGAAAAATACAGTAACCCCAGGGGATCCTATTGAACTCTCTGAAAGGAGTATATTTTGCCTCAAAAATCCAGAAGAAATGAAAAAAATGTCTCAGCATTCAAAGATAATTGCTGAAAGAATATCCTGGGAGAATATTGCCAAAGAGACTTTTTCGGTATATGAAAGAGTGATAAACAAAAAGAGGCCGGCCTGAAAGAGTTATTATGGGATACCTGAAGGAAATAGTGCCAAAGATCATCCGTTACCGTCTGTCTCTGCTGGGGCTTTCTTCTCCCGGTACACCTCTTAACCTGACATTTTCTGTAACAAACCTGTGCCAGTCCAGGTGCAAAACATGCAGCATATGGAAGCTCTACAGGGATGAACCTGATAAAAAAAACGATGAACTGTCCATACAGGAAATAGAAAAGATATTCAAATCCATGGGCCATGTTTATGTTTTTAATATAAGCGGCGGGGAACCGTTTCTGAGGCATGATCTCTCGCAGATCATCGAACTCGCCTGCAGATATCTGACCCCTGCAATCATCCATATCCCAACCAATGCCATAGCCACCGATACTGTTGAAAGAGAAACAGGGAAGATCCTCGATATAGTCAAAAAAATAAATCCGCATATCCAGCTAACGGTCAAGCCCAGTCTTGATCATATAGAAGAAAAGCATGATGATATACGGGGCATAAAGGGAAATTTCAAAAAGGTATCAGATCTTTTCATGAGATTGAAAGATATGAAAAAGGAGTATTCCAACTTTCATGTGGAGCTTGGGACAGTTATTTCAAGCTGGAATGTAAATGATATCACCGAAATAACACGGTTTGTTCTGGGAATGGAGCCTGACAGCTACAGGAATGAGATCGCAGAAAAGAGATCTGAGATGTTTAATATGGAAGACCCGATAACACCGGGAGTTGATTCATACAGAAAGGCTGTTGATTTATACATTGGAGAGATACGGAAAGGAATGACCGGCGGTTCTCTTTTTCAGCGTGTCAATAATGCATTCCGCCTGGTTTATTACCAGATTGCAATAAGGGTAATGGAGGAAAATATACAGGTGATTCCATGTTATGCTGGTGTATCAAACGCACATATGAGCCCCTATGGTGACATATGGCCCTGTTGTACTCTGGGCTACGGGATGTCCATGGGGAATCTGAGGAGTTTCGATTATAACTTCATATCACTATGGAACAGCCCTGATGCAAAGAGCATACGCAGGTATATAAGGGACAAAAAATGTTACTGTCCGCTCGCCAATCAGGCATATTCAAATATACTTATGCACCTTCCGTCACTTGCCCGTGTGATAAAGAATATACTTTTTAAATATCCGGGATGAGATGATAAAAGCTATCTGTAAACACAAAAGAATTTACATCATACTGTCAATGCTGTGCCTGCTGACCGGGTTGTATGCAGTATCAGGGAGGCTGCTTACTATTATGGGTCAATTCCTTATTTTTAATGATCCCCTTAAAAAAGCGGATGCCGCGGTTGTACTGGAGGACGGTCTTGAATACTACCCTCGACTTATAGAGGCGGCCTCAATATATAAGAAAAGGTTGGCCAATAAGATTGTCATTAATGGCAACCGTAAAACAGATATTATTCGACGGCTTGAAAAGATGGGATTTGAGGGCTGCTGCCCCTGGTATGAGAATAGTATGCGCATCCTTGAAATGCTGGGTGTATCGGGAAAGGATATCACAGCAATAAGCGCTGAGGATGCCTATGATACCTCCACTGAAGCCGGGGCAGTTGGCGCAGAGATAGAAAGACTTGGCTATAAAAGTATAATCCTCATAACCAGTAAATTCCACACCAGGCGTGCAGCGCATATATGGAAGGAAATGTACAAGAGTAATCTGGAGGTGACCTCTGTTTCAGCTAAAACAGATCCCTTTAACCCGGCATCATGGTGGAAAGATGGCCGTCAGGTAAGGTGGGTTATGGCCGAATATGGCGCATGGATATTTTATTACTGGAAAAAGATTACTGATATATAAAGGGGCTTAAGAGTGAAATACTTGGTAACCGGTGCGAACGGCTTTATTGGTCCATGGCTTATTAAAAGACTTGTGTCGAAAGGTCATTCATGCAGGTGTATGGTGAGATCAAAGAAAAAGGCTGAGGGTATATTTGATTTCCCTCATATTGAGCTTGTTGAGGGCGATGTAACTGATAAAGGCAGTCTGAAGAATATTGCATCTGGCATGGACGGGCTGTTTCATCTTGCAACACTCGGGCATGTTCACAACTTTAAGGTCCCAGAAAGCATGTTTTACGATGTGAATGTGGAAGGCACTAAAAATATTCTGGATGAAGCCATGCAAGCAGGTGTAAAAAAGATTGTACACTGCAGCAGCGTTGCAGCGATGGGTATTTGCATCGATATTCCGGCGAATGAGGTAAGTGAATGTCATCCTCATCATCCTTATGGTAAAAGCAAACTATACGCAGAAGAGATGGTCAGAGCCATGTGTAATAAAACCGGATTGCCTGCTGTAATAGTCAGGTTTTCCATGGTGTATGGTCCCGGTGACTGGAGGGATATGCTCAGAATAACCCGCCTGGTGAAAAGGAGGATAATACCCAAAATCGGTAACAGAAAAAAAATGACACCCCTTATTCATGTTGAGGACGCGGCTGAAGGACTCATTCTGGCAATGGAAAAAGGGCGGCCGGGAGAAACATACCTTTTAACAAACAAAAATTCTGAACCCTTTGACAGAATTCTCAAAATTATAGAAAAAGCCATCGGGAAAAAATGCATCACCTTTTGGGTGCCGGAATGGGCAGCTCTTACCGCTGCATCAGTTATTGAAGGGCTGTCGCATATTTCCGGAAAATCGCCCTTTATTACAAAAAAAAACATAGAGTCAACCATTGCAGACAGAGTGTTTTCCATTGAAAAGGCCCAGAGGGAGCTTGGATTCAATCCATCTGTTGATCCTGCAAAGGGTCTAAGCGATACAGTGCTGTGGTACAGTGAAAGAGGCTGGATATAGAGATGGCGGAAAGAGAAAAGGAATTTTATAAAAGGGAGGTCGAAGTCTTCGGGGTCACCTATGACAGATATGTTCTGCTTAACCTTCACAGCATACTAACCATAGACCTGGGCCTAAAAAAAATAGTAGAAATGCCCAGTCATGGAGCCAAGGCTGCTGGATCACTTTACTCAATCGGTTTTGGACTTGCAGGCTGTAATGTAACACTAGTTAATCCTGAACAGGATATGATTTATAGATGGAATGAACTAGGCTTAGGGAACAATGTGCAGACTGTCAAATGCACTGACGTATGCAATACCTCGTTTAATGACAATAGTTTTGATCTTGCCTGGAATTTTGTCACATGGACTGAGCTTGAAAGACCCGAACTTTTTTTAAAGGAGATGAAACGGATATCAAAAAAATATGTGCTTCTTATTACCTGCAACAACTTTCAGCCCGGATATCCATGGCACCGGTTCCTTCATATGATTTTCGGAATTCCGTGGACACATGGGCAGGTGAGATACAATCATATCACAAAGGTAAAATGGATGTTTGATAAGGCCGGGTTAAATGTCATTGAATACGGTGCAATCGATACCCCGGGATGGCCTGACCCTAGCGGACCAAGAGATGTAAGGTTGCACCGGAGGTATGGTAAAAATTTACTGAATAAAAACGGGAGAAAGCCGGTCTGGGAAATCCCTTTTATTGAATATATTAAATCAGGAAAGTTTCCCGGCTGGATGGTATATCTGGGAAAGTGGGATATGGCGTTTAGAAAGGGTGTTTTCAAACTGCCACTGAGCCATCTTTTTTATGTGCTGGGAATAAAGTAAGCATTTATTTGATTACAGTATGGGGTGAGATTTTCCAATGAATAAACTAATGTTTTATGTCTACCGCGCTGTGGTACCCAAACCGCTTAGAACCATCATACTCAAACGTAACCTGAGGGAAAAAATACTTTGTCATTATTCAGGGCTTCCCGCAGAAGAGATCAATACTGAGCAGCATGAAGTTTTAAGGTATATCCAAACAAATCCGGTCGCAATATTTCCCTATGACTTTAACAACAGATATTCTTCTGAGCTCATTCAAGTGTTTTATGATCGTGAAAGAAGATTAAGATATGTGATGCTTGATGGAAAAAAACTTTATTTCAGACGGCAATATTCTGAAAAAAGGATCAAAAAGGCATTCGCCGACCTTTTGCGGGAACAGGATCCGGACAGCTCTCACAGGTATCTTTGGAATGGCTTTGATGTCAATGAGGATGATGTTATTGCAGACATAGGCGCTGCAGAAGGTAATTTTTCACTATCTGTTATCGACAGGGTAAAAAAGGTCTATTTATTTGAATCGGATAAAAGGTGGAGTGAGGCCCTTAAAGCAACTTTTGAACCTTATTTTGCAAAGTATAGTATTATAGCTAAAAGGGCATCTTTTAGTGATGATGCCCTTAGTATAAAGCTTGATACTTTTTTTGAATTATGCGGGGACATCACATTCCTAAAGATAGATGTTGATGGAGCTGAGGAGCAGGTTCTCAAAGGATGCGAGAGGATTTTAGCAGGAGACAGGCATCTGAAAATAGCGCTTTGTACATATCATAAGGCGGAGGATGAGGCCAGATTTTCCGGATTGCTCAGAAGCCATGGTTTTAAAGTGTCAACTTCAAAGGGTTATATGGTTCCCTACTATGATAAGAAACTGAATGCACCCTGGCTACGCAGGGGGCTTCTAAGGGCGAAAAGATAACGGGTTTCCGGATCAGATTATTTCTATTATTATTCCCTTATCCGGTATTTACATAAAGGACGGGAGAAAAAGTGCAATCCGTGGGAAAATATTTAGAAGTATAATAGCGGCCACAGTGGAAAGCAGAAATGGCCATACTCCCTTGAAAATGACAGTTAACGGGACATCAGGGGCTGCGCTTTTGATGACAAAGACATTCAATCCTACCGGCGGGGTTATTAGCCCCATTTCCAGAACTATTACCATAAGCACACCAAACCATATGGGATCAAACTGTAATGCTTCTATTACTGGAAAAATAATGGGTACTGTAAGGATCATGATTGCATAACAGTCCATTACACAACCAAGAAGGATAAAAATAATGATAATGGCATAAAGGATAACTGTTCTGGGAAGAGCTAGCCCTGTTACAAAATCCGCCAGGCCCATGGGAAGTCTGGCAAGGCCCAGAAAGGTGGAAAAAATATTCGCTCCGATGATAATCAGAAAGATCATGGCAGTTGTCTTTCCTGACTCCATCAGGCATTCCACGAGTTTTTCCCATGTCATTTTTCTTTTTATTACAGAAATCAAAAAGGCGCCAAAAGCCCCGACCCCCGCTGCCTCCGTGGGCGTAAAAATCCCGAGATATATGCCGCCCATCACTATAATGAAAAGAAGCAGCATGCCCCATGTACCTGAAAGAGACCTGATTTTTATACCAAAGGGTTTATTCTCACCCCCAGGACCCATTTTAGGGTTTATTGAACACTGTATACAAATAGTGATAATAAAAAGAAGGGTGAGAAGTATCCCCGGGATAAAGCCGGCCATAAAGAGTTTACCTATTGATACCTCGGTAAGAATGCCGTAGATTATAAAGCCGATGCTCGGTGGGATCAGGATGCCGAGGGTGCCCCCTGCTGCAACGCAGCCTGTAGATAGTCTGTTGTCGTAACGGTATTTTTTCATTTCAGGTATGGCTACCATGCCCATGGTTGCCCCTGTCGCAAGAGAAGAGCCGCATATGGCTGAAAAACCCGCACAGGCAATAATAGTTGCCATTGCAAGCCCGCCCTTGAGGTGCCCCATCCAGGTATATACTGTTTTATAGATGTCAGTGCTTATTCCCGAGACAAAGGCAAACTGCCCCATAAGCAAAAACAGAGGTATGACACTCATGGTGTATGAAGAGCCCTCTGTAAGAGGTGTGATTCCTAGTATGCCCATTGCCGCATCGAGACCGATTAAATACCAAAGGCCCAGAAATCCGACAATAGCCATTGCAATACCGATATACATCCTGAAGGCCATGAGAAGAAACATCAGAATAATACCGATTAAGCCTACCATCTCCGGGCTCATTTATTTCCGTCTCCCTTTTTGTTTTTATATATGACAATAATATCTCTTATGAATTCTATACACATGACAGCACAGCCAAGAACAAGAAAAAACACAAAAGGATAACTGGGCAAGGCAAGATTGGGAGATGACTCCCCGGCCTCCATTACTTCAACCGCTTTTTCAAAACCCATCCATGTAATTAATACCATGATGGCAAGACAGGCGATATGATTGAATAATTCAAAAAGGATTATGAGCCTTTTCGGGAAAAACATCATGAACAGATCAACGTTTATATGGGTTTTATGAGCCTGGGTATAGGCTAAAAATGAAAAAATAATTACAAGAACCAGAAATTGTGTCAGTTCAAATGCCCCCAGCACCGGCCTGTTGAACAAAGATCTCCCTGCAACGTCTGTTATGGTAAGGCACATCAAAATAAATAGTGTAAAACAACCTATAAATGCGAGATATGTGCTCAGGCGCTGGAAAAACTTTAAAATGAAGTTTAAAGGGTTATCAGTATTCATTCTTAAATCATTAATTGCTATTCATTGATCAATTTTATTGCACTATCCAGTACGGCCTTTCCGGGCAGTCTTTTTTGCTCAATTTCCTTTACCCACTCTTCTCTTAGCGGTATGGTCAGTGCCTTTAACCTTTCTGTGTCTTCGGGAGAAAGCTGGATAGCCTGCATACCCTTTTCCAGACACCGTTCTTTCATCACTGGTATTAAACCGTCATACACCCTTCCGGCCTCTCTCGATAATACAAGTCCGGTGGTCTGATCTATCACCTGTTTTATATCCGGCGGCAGAGAATCATATTTTCTTTTATTCATGACAATCATCATGGTCATTGTATAGAAATCTGTTTCAGTGGAGTATTTTATAAGCTCTGCCTGGTTGAAGACATATAAACCTTCATAAGGAAGGACTGTCCCGTCCACAACACCCCTTTCAAGCGCCGAATAACTATCGGAAACCGACATGGTAACAGGCACAGCACCAAATGCCTTGAGAGCCTTTGTTACATGAGGGCTTGCTGTCCTGAATTTGAGGCCCTTAAAATCCTCAAGGGCTCTGATGGGTTTTTTTACAGTATTAAAATGCCCCTGGGCATGACAGAACAGGGCAAGTACCTTTACCCTGGAATATTCCTTTTGAAATTCAGGGTATTTTTCATAGATCTTCCACATGGCGACAGATGTCTTCTCAGCAGAAGGTATCATAAAGGGTAATTCAAATACCGTTGTAAGAGGAAAGCGGCCCGGGGTATAATCCTGAAGTGCATATACCACATCCGCAATACCCTTTTCAGCGAGGGAATAATGATCGGAATCCTTGCCAAGGGCGCCACCCGGGTACATGACAACCTTGAGTTTTCCCTTTGACATCTCCTCGATTTTTTTTACCCATGGTTCAAAAACCATGACCTGCATTACATGTTTGGGTGAAAATGGCTGGGCAAAACGGAGTTCTATCGTCCTGGCCGTAATGCATTGGGGAAAAATGATAAAAACCAGGCATATAACAAAAAATGAAAGAAAATGCTTTTTATTCACAGCTACTCCTTTTGAGTGTTTATAGTCCAATATCTGCGATGTAATCAGGCGAACATCTTAACATCTTAGAAGTAATACAGCTCTCAATATAATTTAATTCAGCCTGCTCTGAAATTATTTAGTTCCTATAAGCAGGTTTCATTTAACTCATTCTGATCATTTTTGCAATGCCTCTATGATAATTTTACTTAAAAATATCCCGAATCTTAAAAAAAAGTCAGTAATTGCCGGTTAAGAAATTGAATTACCATATATAGCCCTGGGTTCCGGTGCTGTCCTTTTCTTTAAAAATATATCCGAATCTCTTCGTACATGGGTTTCGATTTTTAAGGATTACAATCTTTAAAGCTATAAGAGAATAACTACATAATCCTTAAAAATCAAAACCCGGCGGGCATACTCACCAATTACCAGCGGATATATTTTTA
>CAZSZQ010000073.1:0-15671 GCA_964610475.1 uncultured Desulfatiglans sp. | reverse complement strand
CAAGATGGGTATTTGCCAGGGAGTGACTTATGCCGTTTGAGCCGTATGCTGCGTTACCTGCCTGGGTTTCAAGAAACTTTTTATCTACATGCGGCATATCCAGCATGGTAACCTTTTTGTACTCAAACATATTAGAGTTCAGTTTTACACCGGTCTTTTCATCATAGAAGTAATCCTCCAGCAACTGGCATCCGGCGCTGAAATCCATTACCTGCTCAATCTGGCCTTCAAGTGAAGTGAGTCTTATTACCTTACCGGGGTCTGCAACAACACCGAATCTGAGTATTTCAACTTCGCCTGTCTCCGTATCTACAGCCACCTCGCACATGGCAATGTTCATGGTGTCGAGATATCTGCCCATGCCTGTAGCCCACAGCGCTGTCGGTGGCTTACCGGAATAGGTAGCAAACAGGTTGGCCTGTCCTACTGCCCTGTCAAGGGGTACAGATTTACTCTCATCTGATTTCACATATACATTTCCATCCTTCATGTCCAGGTCTTCCGGGGTATAACCTTTCAACGGGCTTGGTTCAGGTTTTTTTGGTGGCCCAAAACCGAATCCTCCTGCGGGCTGAGGGTTGTTTGCATTCTCAATAGCGGCCTCCAGTATTCTTTTTTTCAGGATATAGGCGCATTCCTTTGTAACCCAGGCAGAGGCGGTTGTACCGTCACTGCCGCCGCCCACAGGGGCAAAGGGTTCATTGTAATCGAAATCAATATTGATATCTTCATACTTGAGCCCAAGCTCTTCGGCAACCACCATTGCATTTCCTTCAACAGCATAGATGCCTGTACAGCAGCCCTGGGTTCCCATGCGTACCTTACCGTTTCTGACCTCCAGTTTTGAGTTGTAGCTTGAAAAGGAATGGCGCGGACACATCTGGTAACGGAAACTGGCCCCGTGCATCCTGCCGTCAGGCAGTTTTTTGCCGCCCATGGGGTGCCATTTCCAGTTCATCATCTTTTTCCCCTCTGTCACACATGCATCAAAGCTGGGCACAGGGTTGGGATCTGTGTAGTCAGTCGGGCCATGAAGGTTAAGTGTTGCAATATCAACCGGGTCTTTACCAAGTTTTTCAGAGATGAGGTGTATTGCCATGGTCAGGGAATCCCAGTTAAAGGGGCAGTGCTGTCCGCTGGTGTACATCTTTCCTCTGTTGCTGTTAACCACCTCCATTGCCTGCTTTATATTAAGGCACCTTGTGGTGAAATAGGGGCCGTAACCCTGATCGCCATTGGTCCCGAGGGTTGAAACAGGCGGGACTCCGGCGTCTGCGATGGAAAAATCGTCTATCGCTGTGATCAGGCCGTTGTTTTTAAAACCTATTTTCAAGCGGGAAAAACGCTGGTTCATATTAAAATCATACATTTCATGACGTGAAAGCGCCATACGGACAGGTCTTCCTGTCCTTTTTGAGAGCATTGGGGTAATCTCCTGCACCTTCCTGAACCCCCAGTCACAGTACTTGCCGCCCTGGAAATAGCCATCCTGCCTTACCTTTTCAGGAGGAAGACCGTACATTGCACCGACCGCATTTTTACCCTGTGAGGCTGTCCATACGGCCCCCTCAATGTGCAGGCTCTGCTGTTCGGGATTATGTCTGGGGTCATCATACCAGTATGCAACCGATGCAAAGGGATTCGGGACATGACCCGAGAAGGCAGGCATGTTGAAGTCATATTCGATTATATGATCAGCCTCCCTGAAACCTGCTTCTATATCGCCGCGGTTTGAATTGAAAAATTTTACATTACCTTTTGGCGGAGGGTTCTGGTTTCCTCCTCCCATCATACCGCCCTGGCTGGCAGTATTGGGACGAATAAGAGGGGCGTCCGGGTTTCTTCCCTTGAGTATGTCAACAATATGCGGTCGTATCTCCCACTTGGGATTAAGGGCCTTCAAAGCCTTGTCACACAGATCTTCTGTTTCGGCAACAACAATTACAGCCACTTCATCATCTTCCATGTCCGCTACCTGATCAACATAGGGGGCTGGAGGGCCTCCGAACATCATGCCACCGCTGCGGCCAAACTTGATTAGTTCTTCATCTTCCCATGTAATAACATCAATAACGCCTGGTATCTTTTTCGCTGCTTCAACATCAACACTTTTTACCTCCGCATTAGCATATGGGCTTCTAAGGAACTTGGCATGGAGCATGTCAGGGAAGACATAATCTGCCCCGAATTTGGCCATTCCTGTGGCCAGTGAATAGGAGAGCTTTCCGGGCAGGTTAGGCTTTCCGACAACCTTGAATTCTTTTCTCTGTCCGTTTGCACCTGCTAGGTCTGCCATTGTTATACTCCTCCCTTAATTAACGGGGCCGCTTCCATGATAGCGGTCGGGTGCCTGTGATATGTTCCGCAGCAGCATATGTTACCCGCCAGGGCCTGCTTGCAGTCATTTTCAGTCGGGTTGGGTTTTTTATCCAGAAGGGCCTTTGCAGAAACCAGGAATCCTGGTGTACAATAACCGCACTGCATTGCATCCCATTTGCAGTATGAGTCAATAAGAGGCCTCCATTTGGGATCGGCAGCTATACCTTCGACGGTCTGTATCTTCTTTCCCTCACATTCAACAGTGAGTGTTGTACATGAAAGAACCGCCCTGCCATCCATAATTACTGTGCATGATCCGCAGGCCCCGCGATCGCACATGTGTTTTGCACCCGTAAGTCCAAGTTTGAACTGAAGGGTGCGCTGGAGTGTCCAGTGAGGTTCTATGAGCACCTCACATTCACGCCCGTTTATATTTAACTTTGTTGTTACCGGTTCAACATGTTCGGGGTGATCTGATTTGAAGTGATTTTTCAATTCTGCAAAGCTGGCAAAATCCTTGCTGCAAACCGGGCAACGGAACTGAGTAACCGTCTGTGGAACTGATTTAACAGCCTCAGCGGCCTGTATCATTTCGGGCCTGAGCGTCATACCGGCTGCCCCGATGGCGCTTCCGCCTATAATGACTCCTGCATTCTTAAGAAAGCCCCTCCGACCAATACTGCCTGTATCTTCCGCCATAGTCTATCTCCTTATATAATTTATTAAACCATCATACATTTAAAACACTATACTGACTAATTTTCTATTAACATCCTGTCAATAACAGGTTTAAGTTTTTCTCTTTCAAATCCCGCCATAAATAAATCGATGCCTTCACGGCCAGAGGAAAGAACGGGTTCCGGCCCTGTATCCATTGATACTACGCCGCTTAACAGTTTTGGTTTCATTATCATGAACCGGTGTTGCATCTGACCTATAATATCATTATCTGAAAGCTCCTGTTCTGTAAGAAACTCTATCATAACATCGGGGCTCTTGATTTTGCGCTCATGCACCTCAGCATAAACAGGGATATTATCAAGGCCATTAAGTATAGAAAGAAACATGACCCTGTTATCAAGTGCGTAGGATGTGTCACCGGTATGGTCTCTCATCATCTTCTGGGGAATTTCATGCGGAGGCGCATAGCCGGTTATTTCCTTTGCAAGTGGCATTTTTACAGCAACATAGCGGCCTATTTTTTTTGAATGGATTATAAATTCAGGTATGCGCTTTGTGGAATGATTAAACTGCCTGCCAAATGCGATTTCTCTGAGTTCACCAGTGGTGGGGTTAAAATTATCATCAAGCTCAACAGAATAGGTTTCATCCGGTTCAAGCAACAGGATAATGCTAAAGGCTGCCCATACCATATAACCAAGACGGTATATTGTCCAGGTTGTTGACATGAGATCATTTTCAGCCATCTGTTCAAACTCTTCCATTGATATCTTTTTCTGGATCATATCAAATAACCTGTTGTACAGCCAGCGTACCATACCCTCTTTTGGATTATGAAGAAAGCTCATGAGATCAACAGGTAAATCAATACGCTCAATATTAAGACGCTCTACTACATCTTTTTCAGACTTCATGTAATTATCGCAAAGGACAGCCACATCTACAGGCAGGGAGTTAAAGAAATCCATGACAAAGGTGTTTCTTATGTCATCAAAATATTCATAGAACCTGCCCCGAAGATGCTCCGGAATGGATATCTCACGCATATCAATATATATCCCGGGATTTGATTTAACATAACCCTGAAGTGTTTCAAGTTTTTCCTTCCAGGTTTTTAAAATGGTCATATTGTAATATCCTGTTTTCCTGCACTCCAGAGTACAAGTCCTGTCCTCATCTCAGAAGGCCAGTGTATTTTACCGTCTTTTTCGACAAGATGCTCCTTTAATAAACTTCTCAGGTACTGGTCATGTTCCGAGTCTTTATCTAGGCCGAACCTGGACCTTATACGTTCGAGCGCCTCATCAAAGTTATTATTTATCCATGCAGGCCACATGCCTTTTTCTTCCATAATAACATCAGGGAACATGCCCATCTGCAGCATCGCGTTATAGGCTACCTGAAAATTTGGGCTGTCATAGGGTTCTCCCCATATCCTGCCTGCAGCCTTTGCCATAAGACCATTATTATCGGGGGCCCTTAACAGCATAAAACAAGTGTCTGTTGTAGCTTCATTCATGGCAGTGATAAAGCCCTTAATATCTTCACATCCGTAAACAGAGTGTGATGACAGAGAAAAATTGTGGGACTCAATACCTGGAACAGGCCAGAACCTGTCCATAACATCAACATTACGGATGGACTCTGCCTCAAGGTTCTCCTTTAATATTTTCCTCATCTCGGCGGAAGGTTCAACCGCTGTGACTTTTCGCACATATCTTGATAAAAGCACTGCCCATGCTCCTGTCCCTGCGCCGATATCCAGAATTGTTGCACCCCTGGATTTTGATATTGCGGATATAATAAAATCCCTGTGAGGATCCGGTTTTGCCCATCTCTCCTTTACCCTCTCGTGAAATATCTTTGAACGGTCTCTCCACTTGTCCTGATTATCCTTTGACCTTTTTCCCCGGTTCCAGAATGGCCCCTGTTTTGCAACAAGTTCTTTCCATAATGCCAGCCAGTCTGTAACTCTATTCATAATTTTACCGGTTTACTCTTCATCTACCGGCGGCTGCGGCGTTTTCACATCTTCCGGCAGTGAGTGTGAAATGTTCCGCGCAAAAAGAAGAAAACCCTGAAGTGTGCTGCCGGTGCCCCATTGTCTGGCCGTTTCCTCATCCAGCGCCTCATCCTCGGTCATGTCAAGCATATGGAGAAGATGCTCCTGTTCCGCCCGGTTAAGCGGGCAATCCAGCGCGATGCAGTGGTCCCCGATCTGGCAGAATCCCTCTTCCGCATATACATGCTGTGCAATCATTCTGCGGATGGGGTCCTTGCCAAGATACATATGTCTTACCTTTCCGCTGTATCCGCATACTGCAACCGAAAACTCCTGACCTGTAGGCAGAGTGTAATCTAACCATTTTGTCAGATATTTATGCATGGTTTTTCACCTATGCCCTGCCAAGGGCCTTTAATACCTTGTCCGGTGTTGCCGGAGGATCTATCCATTTCCCGATAGCATTGTAGATCGCAGAAATAACAAGATGGGTATTGGCCAGTGAATGGCTGATGCCATTGGAGCCGTAACATGCATTGCCCACGCGGGTTTCGAGCAGTTCCATATCTACCTTTGCATGATCCATGATAGTAGGTTTTTTGTATTCAAACATGTTAGTGCTGAGCCTTACCCCTGTCTTTTCATCATATATGAAATCTTCATACCGCTGACACCCTTCACTGAAATACATGACCTGGTGTATCTGGCTCTCAAGAGAGGTGCGGCGCATAATCTTGCCGGGGTCTGCGACCACTCCAAAGCGGATGATTTCCACCTCACCGGTCTCAGTGTCAACAGCAACCTCGCACATGGCAACATTCATGGTATCCAGTTTTTTACCCTGTGAATTCCAGTATGCCTGTGGCGGTTTACCTGAGAAGGTTGCAAAGAGCTGTGACCTGACTGCCTGGGCGAGAGTAAGGGATTTGGCAGGGTCATTTTTAAAGACCACTTTTCCATCCTGTAAATCAAGCTCTTCAGGTTTTGCACCCTTAAACGGGTTAGGCGGCTGTTTTGGGCCAAAACCTCCAAAACCGCCTGCTGCAGGAGGATTATTGGCCTCTTCAATGGCGGCCTCAAGTATCATCTTTTTTAATTTGTTTGCGCACTCCTTCATTGCCCAGCCTGATGCGGTTGTACCGTCACTTCCGCCTCCATAGGGGCTGTAGGTCTCATGGTGATTGAGTTCACATTTTATATCCTCATAATTGAGCCCAAGTTCCTCTGCCACAACCATCATGTTTGCTTCAATGATGTAGTTGCCAATAACAGCTCCCTTGGAATTCATGTGCACAACCCCGTTTCTTAACTCTAACTTAGGGTTAAAAGACATGCCAGAGTGCCTCGGGCACTGCTGATACCTGAAGCTTGCCCCGTGCATCCTGCCATCATCCAGTCTTTTATCATTAGGTTTGTGCCACTTCCAGTTCATCATCTTCTTTGCTGTTTCAACACATGCCTCAAAGCTTGGTACAGGGCTCGGGTCATCCTGTGATTCAGGCCCATGAAGATTGAGCCTGGCTATCTCGATCGGATCCATTCCCAATTTTTCAGCAATCAGGGTGATGCCCAGCATTATGGAATCGCCATTCATGGGATTATGCTGACCGCTTGTCCACATCTTGCCGCGGTTGCTGTCAATCATATCCATGTTTTGTCTTACGTTTTTGCACTTTGTTGTAAAATAAAGGCCATATGTCTGGTCCATTGATGTGCCGAAGTTTGTGCTGCCCTGAATACCGTTATCGGCGATGGAAAAATCGTCTATGGCTGTAATCAGGCCGTTCTTTTTAAAACCGATTTTCATGTGCATAAAACGCTGGCTCAGGTTGAAGTCATATTGATCATACCGGCTTTGGACACATCGAACAGGCCGTCCGGTCCTTTTAGCGAGCAGCGGCGTGATTAGTTGTGATTCACGGGTACCCCAGTCACAATATCTGCCCCCGACAAGCATGCAATCCTGAAATACCTTCTCCTGAGGCAATTTATACATGCCAGCCACCTGGCTGTGTCCCCAGGCGTTTCCTTCTATCCTGAGACTCTTTCCTTCGCCATGATATGGGTCATTAAACCACCAGGCTACAGTACCAACCGGGTCAGGCAGATGCCCCGCAAAGGCAGGCAGGTTAATGTCATACTCTATTATGTGATCAGCCTCTTTAAAACCCGCCTCGATATCGCCTGCACTTACATTAGAGTAGGAGACATTCCCTTTTTTAGGAGGATTATTGCCCCCGCCCATGCCGAATCCGCCAAAACCGCCGCCTGATGATGCCGGGGCAGGGGGGCGTATAACCTGAGCATCCGGTTTTCTTCCTTCAAGGATATCTACAACATGGGGCAGAATTTCCCATTCTGTATCTTCTTTGAGCTGCCTTAATGCCTCTTCACAGATATCTTCATCCTCTGCTACAACAATGGCGCCTATGATGCCGCCCTCCTGATCCGCTGAATCGGTAATGAGGGGCTGCCCGGGCCCCATGAATCCTCCAGAGGTCAGTGTTTTGATATCTTCATCTTTCCATGTAAGGATATCGACAACACCGGGTATTTTCATGGCATTATCTGTTTTCATGCCTTTTATTTTTGCGTTTGCATAGGGGCTTCTTAAAAATTTTGCATGCAGCAAATCAGGTGGTGCATAATCAGCACCGTATTTTGCCACGCCGGTTGCAATGGAATAGGAGAGCCTGCCTGGAAGGTTCGGCTTTCCAACTACCCTGAAGTCTTTACGCTGTCCGTTTATTCCCGCTAAGTCAGCCATGTTTTTTACTCCTGAATTAAAAATGGGTTCAAGGATTCAAGGGTTTCAGGGGTCAAGGAAAAGATCTTTAACTTGAATCCTAGACCCCTATTGTCACGACATAGCCGAAAGGCGCCCGTCCTCCGCAGTAGCTGCTGCTAAAGAAGATGAAACGGCGGACGGCCCCTCGAACCCTTCCTTATCCTACTCCTACCTCCACGCATCAACCGAAACCGGCCTGCCAAGACCGAAATCGGTAACAAACCATGTTGTCTGTATACCGCCACCAACAACAAGTATACTGACGCTCCTGGCGTTAAAAGGCTTTATTAATGTGTCACCTTTCATTTTCAGGTAATCCGAATAGGGCGGAATGCCCTGTCGTGCCATCGGCAGATACATGGTGGCGGCTACACCGTTACCAAAAAAAGAATCAATTGTTTTCTCAACATTATCTGCAAGGTATTTACTGAGATCATCCTTTGTATTCATGTTGTAATCAGCCTTGAGCAGCGCTGCCACAGTCGGGTCCATAATAACTGTTGCACCACCGAGTGCTGCAAGGGATCTCATGTAATCACGCATGAGATAATGCGATGGATATGCCTTTTGGGCCTCACCCACACTTGAAATATATGTCCAGCCTGTACCAAATGAAGCTGTACTGTCATTTGGCTTAAAATTATTTTTTACATGGTAAGGCAGCCAGCCTTCGGGAAGAGCCTCCTCATTCTCTGCAATACAGAGGTTGTTGTACTGGAGGTTACTCCCGAGTGTGCTGAAGGTCGTTACATTGTGATGAATATTACCCGCTGTCTTGCTCATAATGGTTAAACTTCGGCCAACCACAGAGTTTACATCATTATGGGGGCCCATTGCATTTCCCTTGTAATTCATACCAAGCTCGTCGCGGATAGGGCCGTTAACAAGGATCATATTTGCCATGGAGCTTGTTGAATTGCCAAAAGGCACCTGGGTTGCGACAGCAAGGATAAGGGGCATATATTCCGGTTTAGCCCCAACCATGACAGCGCATATTGCCACCTTTTCTACTGTGAATTCCCTTCTTCCGCCCGGCCAGTCAATAACTTTAACAACCTTATCAGGTGCATGACTTGTCCCCTCAAGCATTGCCTTGACCCTTTCTTCTGTGGGCAGGATTATGGGGTTGTAATCTGTCCAGTCTTTATCCTTGAAAAGGCGCTGCAGATTGTCTTCTGTATCAGGGGGCAGGAACCTGGGTTCCGGCGTTGGCGCAGGCGCCGGGCCTGAGTATTTTTCATCCTTTGTAAGAGGTTTCGTGAGATGATCAATAATGGTTTGCATCATGGGTTTACCCGATAACATATCGTTACCCCTGACATAGCGCCTGTGCACCTCTCTGGGCTGACCTGCTACAGGAAAAGGCACCCCAATAAAACGGATGGGCATACCTGTTACATTTGTATAGTTATATTCAACAGCATATCTCATCATATTGGCGGCAGCTGCTCCAACAGTGGGTATCTTATACTGTGTTTCCAGTGTTTTACAGAATCGGCTCACGGCCGAGGTACAGCTGTCTCAACCGGATACCCCTATTACTGCAGCATTCCCTTTTTCGCCTATCTCTTTCCATAGTGCAGGGTCATCGGCCATATAGCTGCCTGTTTTTCTTTTTACTATTATATTCACTTTAGGCATGTTCTCATTAAACCATATCTTCATCTCCTCGAAAACGCCATAGGCCGCATCAGGGCCGCCCCAGTTGATGTCAATCAGGTACAGGGTCTTGCCATCAAGAGAATCAAGACGTGCTGTCAATGCCACCCTGTCAACTCCAGGGTTTGCTATTGCAGGGTTCATGACGGTAATTTTCTCACTGCCAAAAACTGTGTTGCATACTGATAAAAAAACAGCAATAAGAAGCAGGAGTACAGTCGAAGCAAATATCCTTTTCATCTTTAACCTCCTCTTAAAAAATTAAAACAATAAATATCACAGGTATGAATAATGAATACCCGATGGATCTGTCTGATATCTGTGTCCAGTTTCATCGAAATCCAAATCGATCCCGATTTCGATAACGATTTCGATTTTGGTTATCAATACATTGAACCATAAAAGACCAGAGCAGATATGAAATATTGAATGGTTTTCATATTATTAAAACACTTAAACCATTTTAAAAGATATATCCCGCCTGAAACGATTAATTACAGGCGGAATATATCAATTCCTTTTAACCGAGCTTGTCTCTCTTTTTAAGGAGATCCGCCACATTTTTAAGACCCATACCTTCAAGGGTTTTACGTGTCGGGTACCCGTTATCAGGATTATACCCCTCAAATTTATAGAACCTGGTTTTCCAGTCTTCAAATTTATCTCTGTCAAGTTTCCTACCGGCGCCTGTGGAATATGTCCATTTGTCATCCAGATACATAGGAAGGTCGCTCCCTCTGGCCGGTTCGTTATATACATAATCAGGGAATACCTCCATATTCCGGTGTCTTCCCTGAAGTATCCAGATGGACCTGTCCATAGTATAGATCTTGTGACCCATTTCCATGGCGTCTGCAAAGCTCAAATCCTGACCTGTTACAGCCTTCCAGAATCTTGCTTCTGCCTGTGGTGTGGGGCCGCGTCTGTCTTCTGTATTATTGGTAATACACATCGGCCATCTCCAGCCGCAGAAACCGCCGCCGCCGATCCACATCTTTTCATAATGCTTTACCCATGCAACCTGTTTGACTTTGTGATCTGAATAGATACCTGTGGGGCCTTCACTATAATCCACCATGAATTCATGGCCTTTATAATCATTGTATGGCACCATCGCCTCTGTATAGAGATTGGCAGTTTCCTCTGCTGTAAGGTAGGGGTCTCCTGACATGGCCATCCAGTGAATAGGGTAATTGGCCATCATATGAAGCATCAGGTCGCGCTCTCCAAGGATTGATCCGTAACCCCATTCTACTTCAGTGCTGGATTCATAATGTTCCGAAGTCCCCCAGTATGTCAGGCGAAGTATGCCGTTTTTCAGATCTTCATCATAAAGGCCATATTTGGCGGCAAATCTTGCTGCACCTTCCGCCAAGTCATTACCGATTCCCTTGCGGTTTACTATAGCGTCAAGAAGCATCTGAGGGAACCCCGGGTCATTCATCTTGTCAACCGGCAGGTCGCATTCTATCTTTTTGCCTTTGCCTGCAAGTCCCCTCGTATTAAGGCTTCTCAAATAGCTCATTGTTGGCATGAGTTGCCAGTGACCAAGACCCATTTTTTGCATCATATCATTTGCGACCCTCGAAACCTTTGAATTTCCGCCCATGAAGACCATTGTTCCTGCACATACAGATTCATTGGAATCGGCAGTGGCAAGTCTCATACGGCAGCCCCTGGGGCATGATGCGCAGGCGGCAGCCCTTGCAGGAACAAGCGGAGGCCTTCCATTGGTGACATTCCCGCCGCTTGGCGCACCGCTGATAAGGCTGTACCCCCTGCCTCCAAACCTTTCGGCCTCGCGGGGATTATCCACGTTCCACTGAAACTGTTTGAACCATAAGCGGGTATCCATAAAGGCCTGTGGATCGGCAATCTTTACGCCGCCGGTGCCTATTGCGCTTATGGCCTTTAGATTTTTTGAACCGAACACACCGCCAAAACCGCACAATGCAGCCTGTGATCCGGGGCCATGGAGCAGGCAGCCTAAACGGCTTAAGTTTTCACCTGCAGGCCCGCAGCACACTACTGCGGGCGCCTGGGTTGTGAAGTCATCATCTTTTACATCTGCCCACTCTCCCTGTCTGAGGCCTGGTATTACTCTTCTTGATATCTCCTCCTGGGTGTCCCAGGTGTCCATTCCCCATACATCCTTGCCGTCTTCAATTGTGATCTTGTCATTAACTATGTTTATCCATACTGGGTCAGCTGCGGCGCCTTCCACAACAATTCCATCCCATCCTGCAAATTTAAGCTGTGAGGTAAAGCGGCCACCAAAGTTACTGTGTCCGAACCATTCAATCGGGTACAGCATGGGACCAAGACCCTGAACTTCACATCTTCCTGATGCAGGCACATTTGTGCCTGAAAAAGGCGATGTCATCATTATTATTAAATTCCTTTGATCAAATGCCTCAAATGGCAACTGATCACCAACCAGATCAAAGAATATTGCCGAACCGATTCCGTGGCCGCCGCCAAATGCCAGATATTTTTCCGTCGGAATGGTGCTGACCGTTTTATCGGTCAGGTTTACTCTTGCTATTTTACCTGTATATCCGCCTTTCATATTCAATCCTCCTATTCCTTTGCCTTTGGCTTCGATTTTGGTCCGCCAAACATCGTTGTCCCCATGTTTTTATACTTTGGTGGCACTATCCTGCTGTCATCAACCAGACCGAGATTATAAAAGTGATCATTGCGCAGATTGACGTTGTATCCTTCCGTCTCCTTCTGATCGGGGGTTTCGTGGACCAGCTTGATCGCCTGCATCGGACAGGACTCCACACACGCCTGTTTGCCGTTCGGGCCGCCTTTTTCATTCCAGAAGGGTGTATCAATACAGAGATCGCATTTTGATGATTTTTCATTTTTATGATTCCATATTGTACGGTGAGGCTGCTGCGGACACATCTCTAGACAGGTCTTGCATCCGATACATTCTTCTTCATTTATTCTTCTAACATTACCGTTTTTTGTGTCAATGTAAGCGGCTCCAACCGGGCAATTAATGACACACGGCGGTGTTACACACTGACGGCATGGGGAAATCTGGAGATCATCAGGAAATTTTCCGAAAGAATCCTGGATAATCTGGATACGTGATAATGACAGGTTTTGTTCTCCGTAATGCACCATTGAGCAGCTAAGCATGCATGTTGTGCACCCTATACATTTTTTGCTGTCATACACCAGATAACCTGTTGATACCGGATAGGATGTTTCTTTAGATTCGGCTGCCGAGACAGGGTTTACCCCGGCTGTTGCGGCAATCGCACCGGCGGCCAGCGCAGCGCTGCCTCCGACAAGAAATTGCCGCCGGTTTATTTTCTTTTCTTGAGTTTCTTTTTTGTCAGGTTTTTTGTTTTTTGGCATTATTTAACTCCTTGATAGATAACAGGTTAATAACATTTTAAGGCAATAATAAACAGATCCTTAAAATGACCAGCTATATTTTTGAGGAACCCGGATAATATACCAGACTTTATAGTTGTGTCAATGTTCAATAAGCAGAACTGTTAACCTTGTCTATTGACCATTTCACTGATGAAAATATTTTCTTCAGAGAAAGGTCTCAGGTTTAAATATCCGGGAATTTCAAATTTATTCCCACCCGAATGGTGTTCCCTTCGGGACTATTTCACAGTATGCCTCAGCAACATGAATCAGACCGTCATAGATCTTGAATGAATGCCAAACATCGAGTTCGCCTTCCCCCCGAAAGAGAGAGCCGGGGCCAAAATTCATACGTACCGCCACTACACCCATCTCCTCATCTACTGCAAGTGTCCTGTATTTGATACCGGCAAGTGTAGGGATAAACTGCTTTTTCATATTATCGCAACCCTTGAAAAAGGTGCATTCCGGGCCTGCCATGAGCTGCCCGTTTTCATACCTGTAGGCATTGTCAGCCATTGGTGAATCCACCTTTACAAAACTCCCCACCTTTAAACCCTCAGGATAGGTATTGGCCATTTGAATGGCCTTTTCTCTATCAACAAGCTGTTCCTTTTTCGGGACATATTCCATACCCTTGCTGACTGTCTTCAGGTTGTCAGTATTAAATAGCATGCCTTCTTCCTTGCCCCTTACAACAGTCGACTCTATTTCACTTATCTTCTGATCATCTATCTTCAGGCGAAAAACGAATAACACAGGCTTTTCTTTTTCTTCAATAACAAGGAATGATACGGTCACACCCTGTTTTACATCAAGAATGTCACGTCTGTAATCGGTCAGTTTGATTTTACTCTGCCACAAACCTTCGCCAACCTTCATCTCCTTGCAGTCCTCTGTGAACTTTACATTTGAAGAAAGGGGCAGGAGATCGGGCTTCTGGGCAAGAAGCGCATTCAGATAACTGGTGACAAACCCTTTAAGGCACTCCCTGTCACATTTTACACTATCTGCCGCGATAGCGTTTATTGAGGAGAGACCAAAAATAAAAATAGAAACAATAGTGACAACTAAAACCTGAACAGCTTTTTTACACATAAACTCCTCCTTCTATAGATATGATCTTTTATTCGTTTTTTCCTGCCTGAAAAAAACATAAAAATCAGAAAAAGAGCATTTTCTGAAAACAATCCATTCTATAATAGATTTAATTAAGTAATACAAGCCGGAAATAGAGGGATGTTTTATTTTATTTGATAAAAAAACGCCGGAAGTGTTTCCGGCGTTTTATATTTTATACGTGGACTAAAGAGATGAATATCAATATTCCAGTTTTCTATGAATTATTTCACACGTTTTGCCACAAAAGACATAGGGGGCATCTCACCGCCACCAGGAGGAGCGCCAGCACCTTCAGGCGCGCCTTCCATCTTGCTTGTGAAAGAGAGCTTGAGCTCATCGCCAGCAAGTTCGCCTGTGTAAGCAATGGTCATCTTCATACCGCCCATATCTACAGGCACATCAAATGTGATCTTATTGCCGTCGATCTTGCCGTTCAGTATCTCGATTGTGCTGTTTTCAGCGCCAACTGTAGTGCCTGTAAGCTTGTTTCCATCTGCCTTGAAATCATAGGAAAGGTTCATCGGCTCACCACCCATGCCTGAATCAAATGTCCCTGCCCATTTGCCGTCTATCTCTGCACCAAATGCAAGAGTTGCGACAAGTAAAAGTGCTGCTGTCATTACAGAAATCTTCATCTTTAACTCCTCCTCGTTGAATGTTTTGCTTAAAATTGTTATAAAAATAAACCATGCAGGATTTGGGAGTATAGGCGATTGGGATTTTTTGTCAAATTAAAAAAATTTAAATGGAGGGTACCGGTAATGAAGAAAATTAGAATACGATCAATGTTATTTTTATTAGTCATGGTCTTAGTAATGCCTGTCTATGGACAGCCTGATAAAAAACAGCCTCCACAGTATGCACAGGCGCCTGTGCCGGTAAGTGTGCATAAGATAAGTGAACATGTGTATGCGCTCAGGGGCGGGGCAGGGGCCAACAGCGCATTTGTTATTGGTAACAGCGGGGTAACGATTGTTGATGCGAAGCAGACAGATCAGGCAGCAAAGGAGATGATTGAGGCAGTTAAAAAGATAACTGATAAACCAGTAAAGAGATTGATCCTTACCCATTGCGATATGGATCATGTTAATGGCATACCGGGTTTTCCAGAAAATATAGACATCATCGCCCATGAAAACTCTCTTAAAAACATGGAAAAAGCCAATGAACAGGGGCAGGTGAAGATACGGCTACCGAACAAAACCTTCACTGACCAGATGAGCCTTGTTGATGATGGAGCAGAGATGAGGCTTCTTTACTTTGGCCCGGCCCACACAGACGGCAATATAGTGATTTACATACCAGATGAAAGGGTTGCTATAATAGGTGACCTCTTTTTCAAGGGTATGGACCCTCTGATACATAAACAGAAAAACGGGACATCCGCAGGATTTGTCGATGTTCTGCAAAAGGTTATTGATCTGAATGCTGACAAATACCTGAGCGGTCATGCTGAACCCGCAACAAAGGCTGATATTGAAACCCTGAGAAACAGTATCATGGAAAAGCGGGAAAAGGTTGGGGAGATGATAAAGGCCGGTAAAACCCTTGATGAGGTAAAACAGGCATTTAATATCCCTGCTGGTCAGAGTCGTTGGCCTTCGCTTGTTGAGATTATTTATGGTGAGATGAAGCAGCCGTAATAATCAGATAAAATTTTTACTCCTGCCTTTACATCAAATGAGATAACGTAGAGACAAGGCA
>CAZSZQ010000072.1:13853-15807 GCA_964610475.1 uncultured Desulfatiglans sp. | reverse complement strand
CAGGAGGTCTTCTGAGCTTTCTATCTTCTGCATATTTTTTATATGCATTAATTTGTTCTTCTGACAGTATTTTTACTATTTCTTTATCCTTCTGGTTACGACAAACAGATCTGAATATTTGGGTCTTTTTGAGCATATTTTTACAATTTATTAACAAAATTTTACATTTTCATAAAAATTTTTTAATATTTTAATCCTATTATCCCATTGTATAGTAAAAAGCTGCGACAAGGGCCCTACCTTCTGAGGGCTCTTTATTCCCCCTGGGGGAACCACCTCTCCCCCGGGGGGAAATTATCAGCCGGCCTTATTTATACTCAATTATTAACTTTATCATCTCCTTTAACAAATCCATTTTTATTCATAAGATCATATTACTCTGTTTATAATATACCCCTCCCCATATGAAATTTAACATTGAAAATATATTGCATTCATTATACCAATCATTATAACTTTATATAAGGAGGATGATTCTATGGTTAGATTGGCTGACCTTGCGGATATTGAACAGAAAATTCTTATGGGTATGGAATGCCCTGCATTTGAAACCCTGCCATGGGTTGAAGGGCCGCCACTTAATCAGAGGAGGGTGGCAATGATTACAACCGCCGGGCTTCACATGCGCAGCGACAGACCTTTTCAAATGGGACAGCCTGACCTGTACCGGGTTATTCCAGGAGATGCCGGCAATAACGACCTTGTAATGTCCCATGGAGCTGCAAGCTTTGACAGGACAGGTTATCAAAGGGATCTTAATGTTGTTTTCCCCATTGACCGGTTACGCGAACTTGCAGCCGATGGCATTATAGGAAGTCTGGCTGATTACCACTATGCCTTTGGGACACCATTATCCATTAACCAGAGTAAAACCGCTGCAGGGGAACTGGGAGATTTACTGAAAAAAGACAATGTAAACGCGGTACTCCTTTTTCCTGTCTGACCAGGCTGCACGATCGCCGGAGGCGTTCTCGCACATATGCTTGAAGAGCAGGGAATCCCTACTGCAAATATAAGTCTCATAAGACATCACACCGAAAAGGTAAAACCGCCCAGATCATTATGGGTGCCTTTTGAATTGGGCAGACCTCTCGGAGTTCCTGATAATAAAGAATTTCAGAAAAAAGTTCTCTTTTCGTTATTGAATCTGTTTAAAAGAACCGATGGTCCTTTTATTATTGAAGATTTTCAGGAGGATGCACCTTTAACGGACACTGATGTGGAGGTACTATCCTGTCCTGTCAGCTTTGAGGACAATAATACTGATGATCCTGATCAGCTGAAGACAATGTTAATGAGAGAGATTCGAGCCATGCACCCATGGTATGAGATTTCCCTGAGAAAAAGGGGGCGGACTACCGTTGGAGCAAGCGGTATTGAAATATCTTCTCTGGGCGAGTTTTTATACTCCTTTGTTAAAGGGTATATCCCGGAAAATCCCCGACATGATGTGAACATCCCGGTAACATTGAAGCTTGCGGCAGAAGACTTAAAGTCTTACTACATTGAAGGGGTCACCGCACAGCCGGGGCAGCAGGGGTTATCGAGTAAAGCCCTTAAGGAATGGTTCTGGACAAAGACAGTCGCCGGAAAGGTATTATTGGAACTGATAAAGGTTTGTTCAAAAATGGAGGATCAGGGCCTCAGGATGACGGCAACCCACTTTATTGCTCCGATTGATGTATTAATGCGCAGTGAAATAACTTTAAAAAAAAATGAATAAAAGAAGGGTCTTAAAATTTTCTAATATACATTATATCCCGGTAATTCCCGGTCAGGAAATTGCATTATTGTCAGGTTTTAGTGAAGGCTGATATATACTGCCTTTATAGTCCTTCATACGGCAAGGAATAAAGTATTACGAAGGGAGGCGCTCTCCTTTTCTTAAAAATATATCCGCTGGTAATTACTGACTGTGGTGATTGATGTTTTGCTATTTTATGTGTCCATGAGG
>CAZSZQ010000072.1:0-13753 GCA_964610475.1 uncultured Desulfatiglans sp. | reverse complement strand
GTGCTGATCTTGAGGAAATTACCGCCAATGGAATGACACCGGGTAAGGTACTTGATCAACTAAAAAGGTTTCAAAAAGGGATATCATTTGCGAAGATTGTCAGGCCATGCACTGTTAATGACGGAATAACAGTTCTTAAAAAACCTGACATAGAAAAATATATAAAGATATTTGCCCGCGCTCAGGAGAGTGGCAGATGCATGAAGTTTGTACCTGCCTCGGGTGCGGCAAGCAGGATGTTCAAATCATTGCTGGAAACCTGCAATGGTTTATCTGATGAGAATAACCTTCAGGGTATTGCCGATGATTACAAAACCGATGAGAAGCTCTCATCTTTTGTTGAAGAAATAGATAAATATGCCTTCTATAATGATCTTAAGCAGAAGATGGAGGAGAATGGCGAGGATATTGAAGCCTCAATTGAAACCGGGTGTATAAAGACAATACTTGAATATCTGTTGTTTGAGAAGGGTTTGAATCTTGTAAATATTCCCAAAGGATTAATACCTTTCCACAGATATAATGACCATACACGGACCCCTTTTGAAGAACATCTTGTCGAGGCATTTAATTACACAAGGGATAAAAATAATAGAATAAGGATCCATTTTACTGTGTCACCCCAGTTTGAAAAAAAGGTGAGGGAATTCATCAGTAATATTTTATGGAGGTATAAAAAAGAGGACTATGTATATGACATCTGTTTCTCCTGTCAAAAGCCTTCTACGGACACCATAGCGGTTGATCTTCATAATATGCCGTTCCGGAAAGACAACGGGGCTCTCCTTTTCCGGCCAGGCGGACACGGAGCACTCATTGAAAATCTGTCTGATCTGAATGGGGACATTATTTTTATAAAAAATATTGATAATGTCGTGACAGACAGATTCAAAGACCTGACCTATACCTATAAAAGGGCACTGGGAGGCCTCTTGATATCTCTTCAGAAAGAGATATTCGTTTATTTGAGATCGTTAATGAGTGAACGGGCGGAGGATGATCTGATGGAAACGATTTTTTCCTTTCTCCGGAAACGGTTATCCATTATACCTTCTGAAAACATATCAGCGGGCACCATGAAAGAAAAACAGGAATATCTTGTTAAAATACTCAACAGGCCGATAAGAGTCTGCGGTATGGTTAAAAATACCGGGGAACCGGGAGGAGGGCCGTTCTGGGTGGAGGAGCCGGCAAAGGGCATATCAATACAGATCATTGAGTCATCGCAGATCGATATGACCGATAGCGGTCAGAAAAGAATATTTAATTCCGCAACACATTTTAATCCTGTTGACCTGGTATGCGGGGTACGGGCATACGACGGGAAAAATTTTGATTTAAGAAGATTTGTTGACAAGGACGCCGGTTTTATATCTTTAAAATCAATGGACGGAAAGGATCTGAAGGCAATGGAACTGCCTGGCCTGTGGAATGGCTCCATGGCCTATTGGAATACTGTGTTTGTAGAGGTTCCTGCCGGCACCTTTAGCCCTGTTAAAACCTTATTTGATCTCATGAAAGATGATCACCGACTGCATATATAAAAGAGGGGAAACATGAATGACAGAATTACTTATCGAACATATTGAATGGGCTGTTAAATACTCATATGCATGGGGGTTTTTGATGGTTTTTTTTCTGATGACCATCGAAAGCTCTTTTATCCCGTTTCCCAGTGAAGTCGTTATGATCCCGGCAGGATTCATAGCAGCAAGGGGAGAATTGACTTTTGGGCACCCTTATATTGATATCATTATTCTGTTCATCTGCGGGCTTGCCGGATCACTTGCCGGGGCATATATCAATTACTATCTGGCCATGCTTCTTGGAAGACCTTTTCTTTACAGGTACGGTAAATATTTTTTTATCAAACCAGGTGTGCTTGCAAGGGCAGAAGAGCTCTTTTTGAAATACGGTGAAATTACCACTTTTATCTGCCGGCTTCTCCCTGCTATAAGACAATTGATATCTCTTCCGGCCGGGGTCTCAAAGATGCCTCTCTCCAAATTTACCCTGTTTACCGGCCTCGGAGCCGGAATCTGGTCTATTATACTCCTGGGGATCGGCTATTATTTCGGTAAACTATCAGTTGATATGACCTATGGAGAACTTGTACACAAAGGCAAAGGCATTATAGCGGATCACTTTATCTGGATTATTGTTTTTATCATCCTGTTTCTTTGTATATATGTTTTAATACACAGGCTGGTAATGAAATCAGAGAAAAACATTTCCGGATAAGGAGATCGACCGAAGGTATCATTTTCAGACTGGTATAAGCCATGACTATGAGATTGGAGGAATATTTGTCAATGGAAGATTCCGAAAAAATCAAGGGTAAAAAGGCATTCGACCTCCTCGCGCAGTTAAAGGACAATCATACTATCCTGAATATACATGTGATGGGGACTAATTTTGATGGCCTGTCCATAATCCTGGGTTTATCAGATGGCGAAAGCCCCTGTTTTTTTATTGATTATCCGGGCAGATACGATTCGGTTGCACCGCTCGCCGAAGGCAAAAAATGTTATTTTGAATTCAGTGATGAAGGTAAAATAAGGTACAGTTTCAAGACAACTGTCTTTAAGATTATAGGTAACAGAATAAAATTTTTATTGCCGGAGTATATTGAAAGGACACAAAGACGAAAATCGTTCAGGATCCCTGCCCCGTACGGAACAAGATTAATCTGCTTTGTGATTAGCAATCGTTTGGAGTTTGATATCACAGATATCAGCGAAGGGGGGCTCCTTGCCGGTACAGAGATTGCAAATCACATTAAAAAATTCATTTACAAAAGTGCCACCCTTAATAACCTGTCGATCTCCTATAAAGAGGAAGAGGTGCAGGTAAAAATCAAGGTAAAAGCCGCAGAGATAGTAAGGCTTGAAAAAATAAAGGAAAGCGGCAGATATAGCTATGGAATAAAATTTACTGAAATTATCAAGGAGGAACAGGATGAGTTGAAAAAGTTTATATATTATTGCCAGAGAAAGGTATTAAAAAAGAGAGGAGGGCTTGACGATTAATAATCAGACATACAAATCAATATTTTCTCCCATGCCCGTCTTTTCCTTCTCATTCCCGATCCTGCTGTAGGTATTACCGACACGGCTGGATTTTGACCCTGCAAATGGTATCCGGATCAGGTTGCCCCTCTCGGCAGAATAATGGTCAACACCTCTGCTGGATATACCCCTTGCGGGCTGGATTTCATAATTGACAGGCATAAGCGCCAGATCTGTGTTGGTTTTCATTGCTGAACCCTGTAAGTAAAGTTTTTTCACTATAATACATCAGGTTTTGTTTTTCAAGGATTTTATTCAGAAAATGAACCTTTTACAGAAATACCCGCCTTCTTAATTAGTTTTATTTTTTTAAATTGAGAGGATGACGATGGCTGTACCCTGAGCTGGCGAGAATCACCTGCTTACCTTCTTTTGCTTCAGGATCAACAACAATAGGCCCCATCAGATTTACAGTCGATTCTGTTACTCTGCCGCCGGGAATTGTTACAATGGCAAATATGATTACAGGTTCATTATTGCCGGTTTCCATCTCCCTCTCTTCCTCGGGCGATATCTCCTTCAGGTAATCCGGATAAACCTGAAACGGGTCCATTACTACAAAGGCAAGTTCAGGGGAAGTGAGTGACTGCAGCCACATAAAGGGTGAACCGGGTTTATGATCCATGATGATATATTTTTTGTCTTCAGGGAAGCCTATTAATCCTTCTTTAAAATTAATAACCCTGCTTTCATCAATCTCAACATCACCAAATCGTGTAGTTTTAATAATCATATTTACCTTCTTATTTTAAATCCATCGAAATCAGGAACTGATCAAGATCATTTGGCGGCTGGGAAGCCTTTATATTTTCTTCCATGATCTTTTCAAATACTTCCGTTCTATTAACAGCTATTTCCTTTGGCGCCTTTATTCCAAGTCTTACCTGATTTCCCTTTACCTCAAGGACAGAGACCGTGATATGGTGTCCTATTGTGATGCTTTCATTTAATTTTCTTGTCAATACAAGCACTGGTACCCTCCATGGCTCCAGAATTATAGTTTTTTTACAGGACTTTTTCCTTTGTTTTCATAAGTTACCCAATATAGTCTACAAGGCTCATTTGCATTAATTTTGCCGATGAACTAAGTGCTGCACTATAGGCCACTTCCTTTGATTTAAGGTTTATAATAGCCTCAGCCATGTCAGCATCTTCAAGATCAGACATCCTCTCCGTATCGGTAAGTTTAAGACTCGTTATTATCTCCTTCTTGACATCAAGTCTCAATGTCTTGCCGCCAATATCTGCAATGTTTCCATTCATGCTTTTCACGTGCGAATCAAGCTTTGTCATTGCATCCTGAATGCCCGCTATATCATTGTTTTCAAGACTTGTTTTCAGATCAATAAATGTCTTGAAAATATTGGAATCATCCCAGTTTGATCCAAATATATCCTTTCCGTCTTTTCCAACCGGTACGACTGTATCTTTTCCGATATTTATAGAAAATGGGATATCATTTCCTGAATATGTAACCATATTCCCTGAACTGTCCAGAGAAAAAGGAGTTGCATTCGTATTGGTTCCTCCAAAGAGATACCGGCCCCCTGTCGTGCTGTTTGCCAGGCTGATTATCTCTTCCAGATACCCCTGGACAAGGTTTGCATTATTTGCCCTTTCTGTAGAACCCACATTAGCAGTTGCCATGGCAACAGTCAGCACCTTTGTGGATGAAAAGATGTTGTTAATCTGGGTAAGCGCCGATTCGGAGGCAGTAAGCCATGAACTCCCCATTGTGATGTTTCTATCCATCTGTTCCAGATTGGAGATAGAAGACCTCAGGTCAAGTACCGAAACAAGACCGACAGGATCATCCGAAAGGTTATTGATCCTTTTTGCCGTCGACACAACCTCATTTGCATCAACCATGCCCGAGGAGGTCCTGGCAAGATCCCTTATGGCGCTGTCATATAATGTTTTATTCGCTATTCTCATGTATCATCCTGTTATATCACTGAAAGGATTTCATCTAACATCTCCGATGCAGTGGTAATTAATTTTGCAGCAGCCATATAGGCATGCTGGAATTTTATCAGATTTGTCATCTCCTCATCCAGGGAAACTGCTGAGATGTTATCTCTTGTCTTGCTCATTTGATCGTTTATCGCCTCAGTATACGCCTTTTCACGCTGGATACTCTGGCTTTCAATACCTATGGAACCTATCATCTGATGCATATAATCACCAAGTGATACATTCGTTACATTAATAGAAGATGCCCCCTCTTTTCTTGAAAAGGTCCATTGTTTTACTGTTACATTATCATACTGCAGATTAGAAAGCCTCAGGGAATTGGTATTATCGCCATGGTAAAATTCACCATATATGTCAGATGATTGCTTTGCATTTATGGTAAAGGTATCACCTGCTGCATAATCAGTTGCTATTGTACCGTTGAATGTTACAGTTACGCCTTCGGTTCCCAATGCAACCGGACTTCCCATCGGTGTTGCAGCTGACCATGCGCCGCTGTCCTGCCTCCATCTGAAGGTTCCGGCCCCGGGGTCAACTATCTCTATTTCATATGAGGTATCGGCTGTTCCTGTATACGGGCCTGATATGGTAATAATACCCGTTGAGGTATTAGTTGAAGCACCTGATGCATGCCCCACGTTGTTACTGATAGTACCTGCAGCAATATAGTTTTTGTCTGAAAGTATCTTTTCGTTTATCCCCATATTCCTTGCAGTGGCTGAGGTGAAAAAGGTGTTAATTCCTAATGCAGCAAGTATATTACTGCTGTCATCACTAAAGGCGAATGTGTAGCCTGAATGAGTTGGGGTATTGATCTCTATATTCAAAGCCCCGTCCTTTATTGACGAGTTGAAGGCATCTTCTCCTTCAATTATTAACCCGTCAATCGTTGCTGCAAGCCCACCGATAGTTGTTGAACCGGCATTCACAGGTATTGTGGCCTCTCCAACCATTGCACCTGTGGAGTCGTATAACCACATCTTGAAACTGCCGTTCTTTATTTTGTCATAAAAGTCTAAACCCGAATCTGCCGTTCCCATCGTTTCGGAGGTATTCGTGGCCTTATAACTGCCTGTGAGGGATGTAAAGCCCTCCAACCCGACACCCTGGCTATGGATACTGTTAAATTCCCATATTATTGATTTTGCCAGTTCATCCAGGTTGGATTTGTATTCGGGAACTATCTCATCCCGTAAATCAAGCCAGCCGCCGAGTTTTCCGCCGCTGATATCATCAGTTACAGGAGAAGAGGTATTTTGCCATTTGATATCTGTTCCATCAAATCCCAGATGATAAGTATCGGCCCTGTTAACCAGAACAAATCCTTTACTGGTTGATACGGTTGCATTGCCGTCTTCATATTCGTAGGTGTTTATATCAATATATCCTGAGAGCTGCTTTATGAGCGAATTTCTTTTATCTATCAAATCATTCGGGTTTCCCGTTATTTTTACAAGGATTATTTGATTGTTCACATCCGCAATCTGATCCAGTAACTCATTTACAGCAGTCACTCCTGCATCGATTGTTCTATTCAGTTCTTTCGTGAGGTTTAAAAGGTCATCACTCGTATCCTTGAAACTCTGGGCCAGAATTTCACCGTATTCGATCAGGATATTTCGTTCAGGTATTCCTGAGGGATTATTATTCAGGTCATCTACCGCATTCCAGAATTCATTGAACTGGTTGCTTATACTGTTTTGGGAGGTTTCATTGAAGATATTCTCCATAATATTCATATATGTTTCTTTCTCTGACATCTTCGAAAGATTGCTTTGAGAGGTCTGGAGACGTTTTTCAATAAAATCATTTGTAGTGTTTGTAATATTACTCAGCTTGACCCCGCTCCCGAAAACGAAACCTGCATAGGGAGCAGCATCTTTTGTTTCCAGCAGGGGAACCTGCCTTGAATAACCCTCAGTACTCACATTCGCAATGTTGTGAGAAACAACATCAATGGCATATTGCTGTGTCAAAAGGGCATCTTTTGCCAGATTAAGCACCAGGTTTATTCCGCTCATTGTTAAACCTCGTTACGATAAATAAGGTTGGATGGTCCATTCCTTTTTTTTAGATTTCGATCATAAATTTCCGGTTTTTTATCAGCACCGCTCAGCGAAGAAAATAAATCGCTGATAAACCCGAGTGTATCATTGATGAATGATATATTTTCTTTAATCCTGACTCCTATTTCCTGTTTCAAATTTGTGAGTTTTCTTATCAGCTGATGAATTGTATCCCTGTCGTGTCTTGGAACATCTGAGAGGGCCTGGTTCAAACAGGTATTTCCGGGTAAATCCCTGTTGTTTTCGCCTATGGCCTCCATTATCTCTTTTTTTTCATCCAGAGAAGACCATATTCCCTTAATGTCCTGGCTGATAAGATTATCACTTTCCCTCTTTATGCACTCAAGCAACTCTTCATAGAGTGATATTCTTTTTATATACAGTCTTTTTAATCTGTTAATGTCTTTTTCCATGTTACTCCCTGCTTCTAATATCGGTAAAATCTGATAAATACTGAAATATTCACATTACGGTTTAATATTGTTTACTGCCTGATCAGGTTTTCAGAAACTGCTCCGGATCAAGTTTCTTTCCATCTTTTCTTACCTCTAAATGTAAATGGGGTCCGGTACTCCGCCCTGTTGATCCAACCTTTGCTATTGTTGACCCCTTTTGCACCCAGTCACCGGACTTTACCAGGATATCGCTGTTATGGGCATATAGTGTTGTAATACCATTTCCGTGATCCAGTACAATAACATTGCCGTAGCCATCCTGATTATCTGTTATCTGGACCTTGCCTGCCATTATTGCTTTCACATCTGTTCCTTCCTTTGCTGCAAGGTCAACCCCTTCATGAAATTTCCTTTTGTCTGTGAAAGGATCTTTTCTCCATCCAAAGGAGGATGAAATCCTGGCATTCAATGGCCATACCGGCAGAGTGTTATTATCACCGGCGGCATTACCCTTTCCGCTCATAAGATCTATATTTTTAAGCTGCTGATAAAGCAGCTCGGCAATACTGTTACTGCCTTTCCCTGCCATGTTTTTTGATAATTCCTGGTCAAGCATGGATTCATATATCTCCTCAGCCTGACCGCCATGAAACAGGTCGCATTTTTCGATGCTGCTCCTCATGCTTTTCAGCATCTCATATGTAAATACCGACTCAAATTCCCTGCATGCTTTTTTTAACCTATTGTCCCTTTCATCAATTATTTTTTTTGCAGGCATATCCGGTGATTTTACTGAAATATCATTCATCAAAATTGCTCCCTGTTTTTTCTTTTGTCCTTAACAATTTCCCATTCTGCTATATTATTTCAAGATCTGCCTGCAGTGCACCACTGGCCTTTATCGCCTGGAAGACGGTTATCAGGTCTCTTGGTGAAACCCCGATAGCATTCAGGGCCTTAACCAGGCTTCCAAGATCGGCTTTTTCAGGACTTACAACCAGAAGCTGATTCTTCTCTTCGGAAACATTCACCTCGGTATCCGGCGTAACAACAGTTTCACCCTCTGAGAATGGCGCCGGCTGACTTACATCCTTTTTTTCCTTGATCTCAACGCTCAGGTTTCCATGAGCAATTGCAACCGGTGATATCATGACCTTTTCACCCATGATAACTGTGCCGGTCCTTTCGGAAATCACAATTTTTGCCATCTGATCCGGCTGGATATCTATCTGCTCAAGTGATGCCACCAGGGTGACATGATTGCCGCCAAAGTTCTCAGGTATATTTATCTTTACAGTGCCTGCATCAACCGGAATTGCACTTATCGACTGCATTGATCTGTTAATAGCATCGGATACTCTTAAAGCGGTTGTGAAATCCGGGTGATCCAGTGCTACTGTAATGTCCTTAAGACTGTTGAAATCAAATGGTATCTCTCTCTCGATCAAGGCCCCTCCGGGAATTCTGGCCACGGTAGGATGGTTTTTCGAAACCCCTCCACCTGCAGCCCCTGATGAGGCAAAGCCGCCTACGAGCAGAGCCCCCTGAGCTATGGCGTATATATTGTTATCAGCGCCTTTAAGAGGAGTCATAACAAGGGTCCCGCCCTGAAGACTTTCTGCATCTCCAATGGATGAAACGAGAACATCAATAGTACTCCCCATTTTTGAAAATGGAGGGAGACTGGCCGTAACCATCACTGCTGCGACATTTTCAACCTTTACCTTTTCGGGAAGAGTATGAATTCCAAGGCGCTCCATCATGTTTACAAGTGATTGGGTTGTAAACTGTGTCTGTGTGCCGTCGCCTGTTCCGTTTAGCCCTATTACAAGGCCGTAACCTACAAGCTGGTTGCTTCTTACGCCCTTTAATGATGAAATATCCTTTAGCCTGGCCCCTGATGCATGTGTCACAAAGCTGAATGTAAATAGCATGGAAAGTATTAAGGCCTTTGTACAGAGTATTTTATTTGATGTTTTCATTTTTATCTCCATTAAAACGGCCATACAAAATCTGCCGCCCTTGTCAGCCAGCCCGGACGCTGTTTATCGCTTATAGCGCCTGTACCCAGATACTCTATCTTCGCATCTCCTATATAGCTTGAGAGAATTGTGTTATCAGGCGAAATATCAACCGGCCTGATTATTCCCGAAAGAACTATTATCTGTGTTTCACTGTTTACGCGGATTTCTCTTGTACCTTCTATGGCAAGGTTACCATTCGGTTTTACGTCGATTACTCTTGCAGTGATAGATGCGGTCATACTGTCGCCTCTTGAGGTTGAGCCTTTCCCGTCAAAGCTGTTTGAGAGTGATCCTTTAAGCATGTTTGAATTATTATAGGCGCCGCGCACATCACTTTTACCGAATGATGTGAGGTTTTTTATTCTTCCTTCCCATCCCAGAAGATTATCAATGCCTGCATCTATGGATGAGCTTCGACCTGTCTGTGTGCTGGCTGATTTGCTTGCGCTTGATGTTTCAACAATATTTATTGTTACAAGATCACCCACCTTGTAAGCGCGAAGATCCTGAAAAAAGTCTCTTGACCCTGTCTCGGACCATATACCTGACATTGATTCAGGATCTTTTTTTACAAGTTCTCTGTCAAAATTCATCATCTGAACAGACGGTGTTGACACACGTGCTATATTCTGTTTTTGAGGCTTGATTCCGGTGCAGCCGGATATTGTCAGACAAAGTATTATTAATATTTTTTGTGTTATATTTAACATTGTTTACCCCTGGATTTTCATAATAAAAGTCTTAAAATTCTCTACAATCAGAACCGAACCTCAACAAGGTCCGTTCTTTTTACTGTAGCGATTATTTCTCTGCCGCTGCTTTCATTCATAACCCGGATCCTGTCACCTACACAACCTTCTTCAAGGGCCTTGCCTGAAGCGGTTATTAACAGTTCAGCGCTTTCAGCCTTGATCATTATACGGGCGCCCTTTTCTATAGCAGGAGGAACTTCAAACATCCCGTTCTGGATCATCTGATCGGCCTGTATTCTTCGGGTTGATCTCTTTCCGATTACATCATCCTTGTTTGTTATTATACTTTTTTTGAAGTATTTCCCTTTTTCAGAAACCAGAATGATATCTTTTGCAGATATTATTTCACCGGAATTGATATTTCTCGCTGCCTTAACCACATCCCTCATCACTCCTATCTTACCTGATACAAGTATCTTCCTCTGAGAATCGCCATTTACCCTGAAATCTATCAAAATAGTAAAGCTTCCCTGAAAATTATCGTTCTGTTTTTCAACTATCTCCCAGTCAAGTCTTCCTTCAGGGAGGGCGATTGATTCCGGAACATTTATCTTCTCAAAAATTATCTGATCTCTTTCCCATGGTGAATTATTTATAACATAATCGTTATATATCTTTTCGATGGTCTGGCCTTTTACAACCTGAGCGGTTCGCTCTGCAATCATACTTTCCGGAATTGACAGTGTGATATCTTGATAGGCATTAATAATGTGCGATATCCTGTACAGAATAAGCTCTCTGTTTATTCTTCCGGATGTGCCCGGTGAAGGAGATTCGGAAATTTCGATTGTCTTTAATCTGTCTACACGAATATCATCTGCCGGCTCAAATGTGGCTATGTCTCCGAGACAGACGGAGTTTTTATCGATTTTAGAACTATCTTTCACCTTGATTTCCAGTGAAAAACTTGTAGCTGAAAGCATTAAAACTGATACAGCTATAATGCCTGCGATGATAAAAAATCTTACAGATAATTTATTCTGATCAGTCATGACTTAATCCTATCTCCTGATATTGTTTGCCATCTGCATCATTTCGTCGGCAGCCCTGATAGACTTGGATGATATTTCATAGGCGCGCTGGCCTGCTATCATATTTACCATCTCTTCCACAACATCAACATTGGATATTTCCAGAGAACCCTGAACAACCGTTCCAAGTCCATCAACGCCGGGATTCCCTTCTAATGGCTCACCTGATGCCGCTGTGGGACTGTAATAATTTCCACCAAGGCTTTTTAATCCCGATGGATTGACAAAGTTAAATATTGTCATTTGTGCGGTAGCGGTAACGGTATTACCATCCGCTTCCATGGCTGCCAATGTACCGCCTTTATCGATGGTGAAAGTTACTGAGTTTGATGGTATTGAGACTTCAGGCTGAAGCCTGTCTCCCTGGGAGGTGACAATATACCCTTCGCTGTCAAGTTTGAATGATCCGGCACGGGTATAGACCTCTTCGCCATTGCTGATAACCTTAAAGAAGCCGTTACCTTCGATTGCCATGTCAAGCTGATTGCCGGTCTGCGAAAAGTCTCCCTGTGAGAATATTTTTTGTACTGACACAGGTCTTGTACCCATACCTATCTGGATACCTGTTGGTATCTGCCCCCCTGAACTTGTTTCAGCTCCGGGTGATTTCAGATTCTGATACAGAAGATCCTCAAAATCAGCCCGGCTTTTCTTAAATCCGGTTGTGTTAACATTTGCAAGATTTTGCGCGATTACATCCATATTCAGTTTCTGGGCTGACATGCCGGAAGCGGCTGTCCAAAGGCTTCTTATCATTTCCTGTTCTCCTTGTCTTAATTGCTTTTATATTTCTTATTTTTAATAATTGTTATCTAACCTTGCTGACCTGGTTTATTGCCATGTTATCCAATTCGTCAATAACCCTGATGGACTTTTGATATGACTCAAAAGCTCTTAAGGCATGAATCATGTTGACCATTTCTTCGGCAGCATTTACATTCGAAAGCTCAGTATACCCCTGGCTTACAGTTGTTTCCGGTGCAATATCTATTTCAGGAGTATCCTGTTGAACGGCAAAAAAGCTTTTTCCTACCTTTGAAATCCCCTGATAATTTTCAAAATCCACAACTGCAAGCTGTCCTATCCGGCCTGTATCAGTATTGATATTTCCCTTATTGTCGACGGTAATGTTCTTTCCTGATATGTACAGGGGACCCAGTTTACCCATAACCTTGTCCCCGCTTTGTGTAATAAGCATTCCCTGCGGATCAAGGGTAAAATTGCCCTTTCTTGTATATCGAATACCATCCTCAGTCTGTACCTTGAAAAAGCCCTTGCCTAATATTGCAAGATCAAGCTCATTTCCGGTTGCCGTCATATCACCCTGTTCCATATCGGGCCTTATTGTTACGTTTGCAGGTGCATCAGCCGTCACTGCAGCCTGGTTCAGCATCTTCTGAAATGATATTCTGTCCTTCTTAAATCCGACGACATTAACATTGGCGAGGTTGCTTGAGATTATATCCATTCTCAATTCCTCTTTAATGCAACCCCTGGATGATTCATGCATTCCATTTATCATCTTATCCTCCTGGCAATTTGATGATCACTGCCAAACATGTAGCAATTATCATACCATTTGACTTTTTGTGACATACATAAGATGAATACTATGCAACATATTGATATTATTTTATATTTTTTATCCGGCAGAATCCGGCCCAACCATGCCTGATATCCTTTGACCGTCAGATATGAAGTACTTTCCCCTCAACCGGCAATTATTACCTAGTCATGGAATAAAAACCGGTTTTTCCTCTATGGCCGGTCCATCCTATAAATGGCCAACTATTTGAAAATATGGCCTCTTTATTAAAATGACAGTATACTTGCAAATCATGGCATGGATATTGAACCTTTCCCGGGTAAAAAGGCTCTTTCTATTTTTGACCTGAGAGGAGACATTTGTATATGAGGTTAAGGTTTATTGTCCTTATCTTTTTACTTGGATTATGCCTGCTGGCGCCGGCATGTTCTCCGGGAGTTCATGTGAGGATGGATTCTTCAGCGCCTGAACGCAGTCCTGTTTTCATAGGCATGAAGAGGCATGAGGTGGAAATGCACCTTGGCGAACCCATATTTATTTCCCGCCTGGATGAGAATATCTACAGGGGGATATATGAGTATGAGTCAAAATTAGGGGCTATTGATACCATGTGGCTTGATGTAATGGACTTCACGACCCTTGGCCTTGGAAACCTTATAATTACCCCGGTAGACAGATTAAAACCAAGGAATCATCTTATCGCTGTAATATATCAGATTGGGGATGAATTTCTTAATAATGACGTGGTTATTGATATTAAAGAGAACATAAAGGTTTCTATGAAAAATTAAATTAACAGGTGCCCATGTAGAAAGAGGCAAATTCTGTAAGGAGCTTTCAGCGGTCAGAAATCAGCTGTCAGCTAACTTTTTGTTTTGAAAACCTTTTACTGATCAA